>SESX01000040.1 GCA_004367365.1 Candidatus Acetocimmeria pyornia | reverse complement strand
CCACTGTCCAGGATCCGGGCGTAAGTATCCAAGGCAATCTCGTGATCCCCCAGCACCTCAACAACCTGGTCCAAAAGGGCCAGGGTCGCGCCCCATACCCCGGCATGTTCCCGGGCCGACTCCAGTTCCCCCTCCCTTTCTGCCTGCGTAATCCAGGTTTCAAGGGTGTCGGGTACGCACAGGGTCCTGAGGAGGTTAAAAAGGGCAGTGGTGAGGTCCCGTGCCTTCTTTGCCCCTCTGGCATGTTTCTGGAAATCTACCAGGGCTGCACAGGCCCTGGTTCGAATCTCGTTGATCCGCCTTATTTCCTCATCTTCTGATTGTCCCCGCCTGTTTATTCCCTCGCGCCCTTTTTCAGGGGACCTTCCTGGGAAATAGGAGGGCCGGTAGTCCCACGGCTCATCATCGTACCAGGAGGCCCCATCAATCCCATGGGCCAGGACGTAGTTTTCCAACCGGTCTACTTCCTCCCGGGTTACCGGAACCAGGTCTGTTTTCAAGTATCGAAATACGGCCTCGTAGCTCCAGTTGCTGTTCACTACTTCCAGGGCCGAACGGATCAGCTCTGGTACCGGATGGTGTACGACCACCCGCAGTTCATCCAGAAAAAACGGGATCTGGTAATCACTGAAAACCGTGGTAACAAGTTCGCGGTACAGGGAAAGGTCTCTTACTACCACGGAGATATCCCGCCAGCGGTATCCTTTTTCCCGGCAGAGACGGATGATCTCCCGGGCAGCCCCTTCCACTTCTACCCTTGGGTTGGCAGCGGCCACCAACCGGATTCCCTGCTGGGGTTCCTGGCTGGGGAAGGGTTTAGCCCCGTGGCGGTGGAGGTTTTTTTCAAGAAAAGCCAGTGCAGGGAAAGCCTCGAACCGGCGCGGTGGTTCAGAAATCCGGTCGAGTTGGACAGGAGGCTCAATTACGGTTTGTGTTTCCCTGGCCAGGGCTTCAATCCTTTTCAGGGTATCCCAGGTAGAATAGAAGATGTCGTCCCTGTCAGGTACCTCCTTTAGGTACGCACAATCTAGGCAGAGGGCAATGTTAACCCTGGCGGCCACCTGGAGGAGACCCTTCAAGACCAGGTATTCCTGAGGGGTAAACCCGGCAAACCCGTCCACCCAAACCTCTGCCCCGCGCACCAGGGAAGATTCAGCCAGGCGCTCGGCCGCCAGGCTCAAGTAATCATCGGGATCGGTATGTCTCCCTTTTAAAAACTCAGCCATTTTCCCGTACACAAGAGAGAGGTCCTCGATCTTTTCCGCCAGGAGCCGGTTTCCCTGCCGTTTCACCATCTCCCCGGTCGACTTCAGCCTCGAGGGCAAAACACAATACCTTTTGAGCTCCGAGATCACCCGGGCCAGCTCGTCAGTAAAGCCTGGTCGATGGGCAGTTCTGCCAAGGATCCGCAGGCAGTCCCGGTGCTGCTCCAGTATCTGGCGGATGACCAACCGCTTACCGAGGTCCGTGATGTGAGGCAGGTTAGCCCCACCTGTCTCGCTGAGGACCCGGTAAGCGAGCCGGCGGAAGCCGAGAACATGAGTGCGCATGAAACCCCGGATGCCGGGCATCGAGGCCAGGGCCAGCTCGTTTTGAAAGGTAGCCTGCTCAGGTACCAAAAGGATAAGGGGAGGCCCATCCGGGTCCCTTTGCAGACGGCCCTGGATCTCTTGCCGGCAGGTGTGCGTCTTTCCTGTCCCTGCCCGCCCAACGATGAACCTCAAAGACAAGGCAAATCACCCCTAGCCCCTACCCACCCAGTTGGGTGGAAAAAGCTTGGAAAGGAGGGGAATTTTACTCTAATTATAACAAATACCCTTGAACCAGTGCTACCGGAGGTGGGGCTAACCCGTCAGACAGACCACGGTTCACAGGGCTACCCCCGGCAGACAGCCCCCAGCTTACAGCCCAAAGAATCCCCCTGGCGGTTCCTCGACCACCGCCAACCCCCGGGGACTTGAACCCCCGGTACCCTGACTCCAGGTTTTCGGCTTCTTTTAACCCCCACTTCAACCCCTGAGATGCCCGGTTGACCGCCGGTTGAACCTCCTCCTGGATTTGGCCGGTTTCAGGTATAACACCAGGCAGTTTATCAAAACTATACAGAAGAACCACTTACTAGTCACCCGGGCCGCCCTCCGACGCGGTAGCACCACGGAGGATGAAAACCCGGAGCAAGCCTGTTGTTGCAGCCGGCATCAGCTGTACCAGCGTACGGGTAGACACGGGCTTCCTGAGTAGCAATCAATGCACAAGTTCAAGAACCGACAGGAGGCACAGGACCGGTCGCGACCACCTGTTTGAGCCCGTAAGGCGAGTTTGTGGCTGTGGCCCGGAGCCGAAGAGGTCCATCACAACTATCCGGTGAGCGTGACGCCGCGAAGGAAGGCCGCGCCGTTGGGACATTTTCGTAGTAGTGCTCCATGCCGCCCTGCGCTGCGGCGGCACCACGAGGAATGAAAATGCATGGGTGGAACCAGCATTTTCGTAGAAGTGGCCCATGCCGCCCCGGCGGCACCACGAAGGATAAGAAGAAGGACGAAAATTGGATAAGAAGAAGGACGAAAATTGGAAGCGGTATTTCGCAAAGGTTGCACGTCCGGGTTGCTCCGGAGCGAGACCGGTTATCCCGCAGGCCCGGAGAGGTGAAGAATAAAAATGCGCGTGGGGGAGCTGTACGGGCGAGGCGGATGGTGGCATTTTCGTAGCAGGTGAGGTGCTTCGTGTCATGTCTCCAAAAGGGTTTTCACGTCTTCCCAGGCACATCGGCATCATCCCGGACGGAAACCGCAGATGGGCCGAACAAAAAGGCCTTCCCAAGGAAGCCGGTTACGCCCGGGGGATTGAACCGGGCTTGAGGTTGTACAAGATCTGCCTTGAGCTCGGAATTAGTGAATTGACCTTTTACGGATTCACCCAGGACAATACCAAGCGCCCGGCAGCCCAGAAGAAGGCCTTTCAAGAGGCGTGCATCCAGGCGGTCACCCTCCTCTCCAAGCATGACGCTCAGCTCCGGGTGATCGGCAACCATACCTCACCCCTCTTCCCGCGCGAACTCCTTCCCTTTACCACCAGGCAGACCTTTGGCCGGGGCCGAATCCGGGTTAATTTTCTGGTCAACTACGGTTGGAAATGGGACCTCAATTACCCTTTGACCGCCAACCACCGCTTCGAACCGGGTTTAGACTTGGTCAGCGCCATTGCTTCCGCCGACATCCCCCGGGTCGATCTCATCATCCGCTGGGGTGGAAGACGGCGACTGAGCGGCTTCCTGCCAGTCCAATCCATATACGCAGATTTCTTTGTCTTGGATGAACTGTGGCCGGACTTCGAACCCGAACAGTTCTTCACCGCCCTGCGCTGGTATGAAAAACAGGACATCACCCTCGGTGGCTGAAAGGGAAACCTCCTTCCACCCCTTTCTCTCGGCTTCCTCCAGACCCTGGCGCTCCCGGTAGGGCCCCTGCCTGCGGGTTTTCTTCCCGTAGCCAGGCGACAGAGCTTCTTTTGGCTCATCGGCTCTGCAAGGGTGCCGGGCGCACACAGGAAAGGAGTCTCCCCCGGCGGAAGACCCCTTTGGATTCCCAATCCCTTGACCTCTTAATCACTTGGTCTTTGCCTCGCCCCCTCTCCTCTTCCCTACCTTACGTCAGGGCGGAGTACAGCCCCCTGATGGCCAGCAAAGCGATGGCAGCGGCGCTCACCCAGAAGAATGTGTTGTAGGCTGTACCCGGAGCAAGCCTTTTGTCCAGCCGCTTCGTCTTGAAGTAAATGGCAGCATAGACGACAATCAAGAGCATGATGGAGGTTCCGATCCCACCCAGAATGACCATGAAAACGGGAGCCTTGAAGGTCAGGAACAGAATACTCCAGATAATGGGCATGACCCAGGCGAGGATGGCAATAGACCGGTGCCGCTGCCGGGTATTGGTGAATTCCAGAAGGCCCAGGCGGCTGAATGTATCTGTGAACTGCCTGGACCAGCCGGCAGTGGCTGCAAAAAGGGTCGAGAAAAGGACCACGATCCCACCGATGACGTAGGCCCACATGGCACCCGGACCGATGGTCTCGGTATACATCTTGGCCAGGGTTTTCATGGCTTCGTACCCGGCAGGTACGGTTCCCATCCGGTGCAGAACCGCCGCCCCAAGGCAGTAGAAGGCAGCCGTCATAACGGTATAGATGATCATGGAAACAAAGGCGTCCACGTACATGACCCTGATCCATTTCCTGGCCCGATGAGCCCATTCGGCACTGTCGTCCTTGGGTCCGGTGAACCGGGCGTACCCCTTCTCAAGACAGAAGTACCCGTACAGCATGATTTCGTCGCCGCCGACACCGGTGATCCCAAAGGCCGCTATGGCCGCCGCCACCGCAGCGCTCGGGAGCTGGAACCCGAGCCCCGAGGCGATATCAGGCCAGGAGACAGCATACTCGGTCCCCTGCAGAAGCCCTACAGCAATAAAGGTCAGGACCACAAAGGCAGCGATCATCAGGACTGCAGCCTTTTCGATGAACTGATAACGCCCGGAGAACACCAGGGCCCCCGTGGCCAGGGCCGTCACCCAGGCCCATACCGGTATGCTTATACCCGGGAACGCAATGTTCAGAGCCAGGGCCACCCCGCCGACGATACCACCCAACTGCAGAAACTTGAGAATCATCAATAAGAGCCAGAACCAGATGGTCCAGTTGGCCCCGGCGATTTTCGGACCGGGCAGGCTGTTCAAGGCAGCCATACTGGGCTCACCGGTATTGATGACGTGTTTGCCCCATTCGAGCTGAATACAGACCTTGACAAAGCAGCTCACGAGGATGACCCAAAGGGTTATAAACCCCGCTTGGGCACCCAAGGTGGTAGTCGCAATTAGCTCACCGGACCCGACAATGGAAGCCGAAAGAACCAGACCCGGCCCCAAAAACTTCAGGGCTCCCCAGATAGTCTCCGGTGGTTCCTGGATGTCATCCGGATGAAGGACATATGCATCCCGCTCAACCGCAGTCGCCACGTTCATTCCTCCTTACCAGTTTTCTACCTTCCTTGTTTCCGCAAGAACGTCGGCACTTAACCTCCCCTCTTGACCACCCCCTCTGAGCACATACTTGGACAGCCAACAATAGCATTCCCAATGATATCCTTTTAGGCATATTTTACCTTAACTAGAACATAAAGCCAAGATGTCTTTTCCCCCGCATTTAGCGCATAATTTGCGCCGCGTACATAAATCTGGTTAAGGGGTTTCCCTCCGGCGGCCTTAACAGCATGGTAGGTTGCAAGGTGGCCCCTGGGCACCACCTTCCCACCCTGTCCAGTATTAAATCATGGAAAAGCCGAGGGGGTTAACATGGTCACCAAGTCAGGTTACCCAAACCTTACTGCCCTCTATGGTGTTCCCTACCTGGGCCCAGGGCGGGTTGCAGCCAGAATCCAACAGGCTCTTTACAACCGGGAAAAACTGGCCCTGACCCGCCTGGGGGACGTTATGACCCGGATCCTTACCCGAAGGGCCGAGTATAAGGGCCGGCTCCGCACCATTGGCCCCTTTGTCGGAGTTCCCTATCCGCTGAACCGTGCTTGGGAAGAACGCCTGGTAAAGGCACTCAAAACCGCGGATATCTTGGGGCTGACAATGCTAACCGGCTACTCACGCCTCCTGAAGGAAGCGCTTGACCAGTGGAACATCCACCCTCTCCAAGCCTGTGATGCCTTCGTAATGGATGCCCTCTTCCGCCGGGGAATGCTCATCCCGCTCCTAAAGGGTCAGCGAGTTTTCCTGGTCGGCCGGAGCGCCGCCCGCGCCGGCCAGCACTTGGCCGGCCAGGGGGTAGATGTCGTTGGCTGCACCACCCTCGAGGGGCTGGAAGATCTCGACCGCGTCCTGGAGGCCTTAACCTGCGACAAGGCACCTGGTTGGGACGTCGTCCTGGTTGGTGCCGGCGTTCCCGCCCGGATCCTTTCCCCTGAGGTAAGCAACCATACCGGGCGGGTCGCCCTGGATATCGGGCACGTCCTGGACTTCATGGCCAATCCCCACGTGAAACCTTCCTGGGGGCGCCAAACCGTGAAAGAAACCTGGTTCAAAAACCAGCGGCGGCAAAAGGTGCCGGGTCAAGAACGGTCGAAGCGCCAGGTACAAAGGGGGGAATTTACCAATTTTTTTGCGTCCAGTCCTGGACATGCTAATTAAGGGTATTAAGAGGTCCCGATGGAACCGGGAGCCAAACCCAGAACCGTGATGGAGGTTAACAGGGTGGGAGGAGACAAGAAGAATCAACGGCCGGGAAACTTTTTTGAAGTGCCCGGATACACCCCTTACAACCTGGATGTCGAGGATGGGGCCGAACTTCCCAACCTCATGGGTTGGGGTGGGCATGATTTTCAAAAGTCCAGGGC
Source organism: Candidatus Acetocimmeria pyornia (assembly GCA_004367365.1). Taxonomy (GTDB): domain Bacteria; phylum Bacillota; class Sulfobacillia; order UBA3575; family UBA3575; genus Acetocimmeria; species Acetocimmeria pyornia. The sequence continues at coordinate 11,360 of SESX01000040.1, read as the reverse complement.
GGACCTGATGCAGGAAATTGCCGAACAGCTTTCCGTCCCCAACCAAGAGCTCACTAAAAAAAGGAAACCGAACCGAACCCTGAAGGGAAACGGATGATGAACAATGCCTGATGTCCTGGAAGTGCGGTGGCACGGGCGCGGTGGCCAGGGAGCCAAAACCGCCGCCGTCTTGTTTGCAGATATCGCCATTTCAACCGGACGCTTCGTCCAGGCCTTTCCCCAGTACGGGCCGGAAAGAATGGGGGCCCCGGTCGTTGCCTACAACCGGGTCAGCAGCACCCCGATCCGCCTTCATACCCCCATTGAAAGGCCGGACTATGTTCTGATCTTGGACCCCAAGTTCATTGGGAAAAGAAATCTCACCGCAGGGCTCTCCCCCCGGGGAACCGTGATGGTCAACACCCCCCGCCGACCAGCCGAGATGAGACAGGCCTTAAACCTGCCCGGTGCAACCACCGTCTGCTGCCTGGACGCCTCCCGCATCGCTGAAGATACCATCGGACGGAACATTCCTAACGTCCCGATGGTTGCCGCCCTGGTCAAGATTCTCCAACTGGTCACCCTGGAAGACCTCAAGGACTTTGTCCGGGAACAACTCGAGAAGAAGTTCCGCGGCCAGCCTGACCTGGTCAAGGGAAACCTGGAAGCCGTCGATAGGGCCTACCGGGAGGTTGAGAGGGGATGACCAAAACGGAAGAATTGACTGCCCAGGGCTCTGGCACAGGGCGAAGTGAAAGGGTCTTCAACACCTCTTCCGGCTGGAAGGAGTTCCCGCCAGGCGGGGTAATCAGGGGTGGTGCCAATTCCCACCACTTCAAGACCGGAGAGTGGCGCACCTACCGCCCACGTCATATCGAGGAAAACTGTATTCACTGCCTGCTCTGCTGGATTTACTGCCCGGATCTAGCCATTGTCGCCCGGGATGGCAAAATGCTCGGTTTCGATTACGAACACTGTAAGGGCTGCGGAATTTGTGCCGAAGAATGCCCAACTAAGGATAAGGCCATCGAAATGGTGGCCGAACCTGAGGAGGAAAGCGGGATCTAAGTAAGGAGGCAGGAAGATATGGGCTCCGAGGTTTTGGCCCAAAAGGAAACCCGGTACAGGGCCCTGAGCGGCAACGAAGCCGCGGCTCAGGCCATGCGCCAGATTGAGCCAGTGGTCGTGGCCGCCTACCCCATTACCCCCCAGACCGAGATCGTGCAGCTCTTCTCCAATTTCGTTTCCGACGGGTTGGTGCGAACCGAGTTCGTGCCGGTGGAAAGCGAGCACAGTGCCCTGAGTGCAGTGGTTGGGGCCGCAAGTTCAGGGGTCCGGGCCATGACCGCTACCTCTTCCAACGGGCTTGCCCTGATGTTCGAAATCCTGAACATAGCTTCCGGTCTGCGCCTGCCCATTGTCATGACGGTGGTCAACCGCGCTTTAAGTGCCCCCATCAACATCCACTGCGACCACGGCGACACCATGGGGGTTCGCGACGCCGGCTGGATTCAACTGTACGCCGAAAATGCTCAGGAGACGTACGACAACCTGATCCAGGCCGTTCGGATTGCCGAACACCCCGCGGTCAGGCTCCCGGTCATGGTCGCCGTGGACGGGTTTATTGTCAGCCACGGAATTGAAAACGTCGAGATGCTGGACGACCAGACCGTCAAGACCTTCATCGGTACCTTTCAACCCGACTTCTCTCTCCTTGACCCCGACCACATCGTCACCATCGGCCCGCTGGTCCTCCAGGATTCCTATTTCGAAATCAAGAGGCTCCAGGTCGAAGCCGTAGAGGCAGCCTACCAGGTGATCACCGAGGTCGGACTCGATTTTGAAAAGGTCAGCGGCCGGTGTTATCAACTGGTTGAAGAATACCGAATGGAAGAAGCAGAGACGGCCGTAGTGGCCCTCGGCTCCACCGCCGGGAATTTCAAAGAGGTTGTTGACCAGTTTCAGGCCCGGGGGGTTCCGGTTGGCCTCTTGAAATTGAGGGTTTTCCGTCCCTTCCCAGCCGAGCAGGTCCGACGTGCCCTGGCCCGTTGTCGGGCTGTGGCCGTCATGGACCGCGCCCACAGCCTGTCCGGGCAGGGCGGCCCCCTCTTTACCGAGGTGAAGGCAGCCCTCCAGGGCACCGGCTTCCCGGCGGGTTCCATGGTAAATTATGTTTACGGCCTGGGTGGTCGGGAAATCACCTTGGAAATGGCCCAACGGGTGGTAGAAGACCTGCAGAAACTGGCCAAGGGAAGTGAAGGAGACCAGGTACTGCCCGTTAACTACCTGGGTCTCAGGGAATAGTTGATGGTCGAAAGCAAGAGCCGAAAAATCCGCGAGGTGTAAGGCAGTGGTTACAGTCAAGGACCTGGAAAAGCGCCCGGAACTTTTCAATCCTGGCCACCGGGCCTGTGCCGGGTGTGGATTCCCCCAGGCCGTCCGTCTTGTACTCAAGGCAAGCAAGAACCCGGTAGTGGTTTCGGTAGCCACCGGGTGCCTTGAAGTAACAACTACGGTTTTCCCCCAGACAAGCTGGGGATGCTCGTACATTCACAATGCCTTCGAAAACGCCGCCGCCACCATCAGCGGTGTTGAAGCAGCCTACCGTGGTCTGAAAAGGTTCGGCCACCTAACTGACCAGAAGTTCCACTTCATCGCCTTCGGTGGCGACGGGGGTACTTACGACATCGGCTTTCAGGCCCTGTCAGGTGCCTTGGAACGGGGACACAATTTTCTCTATGTTTGCTACGACAACGAAGCCTACGCCAACACCGGGATCCAGCGTTCCGGAGCCACCCCCAAGGGAGCCAGTACCACCACCACGCCGGCGGGGAAAATAGGAAGCGGAAAAAACCAGTTTCGCAAGGACCTGACCGCCATCGCGGCTGCCCACCGCATACCCTACGCGGCCCAGGGTTCCATCACCCACTGGAAGGACCTGGTTGCCAAGGCCGAAAAGGGATTGGATGTTGAAGGGCCCGCCTTCCTCAACATTCTCGCCCCCTGCCGCCTGAGTTGGGGCACTGCTCCGGAGGAAACCATCGACCTGGTACGGCACGCCGTTGACTCTTGTTTCTGGCCTCTTTACGAGGTTGAAAAGGGAAAGTGGAAGCTCAATTACAAGCCCAGGGAAAAGAAATCCTATATTGAATGGCTGAAGAGGCAGCGGAGGTTCCGCCACCTCTTCAACGGCAGGAACAAAGAGCTCTTACTTGAACTTCAGGCCGAAGTGGACCGGCGCTGGGAAGAACTTCTTGAAAAATGCGGCGCGAAATGACTTCCCATCATCCCTTTCGGCACCTGGTAACACTACACCCTGGCCAGCACTTTTTGGAGAGCCGAAATAAACCATTGGTTCTGCTCGCGGGTACCGATGGTGACCCTGATCTTGGTCTTCAAACCCCAGTGGTGGGCAGGCCGGATAATGACCCCTTCCCGCTGCATCGCTTCGTGAACCAACTCGGCTTTTTTCCCCGTATCAACAAGAATAAAGTTGGCCTGGGTAGGAACATACGATAATCCCATTCTGTCTAGCTCCCGGTAGAGAAACTCCTTCCCGTCGCGGTTAACCTCCTTTGACCTGCGAATGTACTCCTCATCCTCAAGTACCGCCAGTGCCCCTGCCTGGCCAATTCGGTCCACAGCAAAGGGCTCCCTGACAGCAGCCAGCGCCCGGATCAGGTCCGGCTTCCCCAGGGCGTATCCCACCCTGACCCCTGCGAGTCCAAAAAGCTTGGAAAAGGTCCGGAGAACCAGGACGTTCCGGCCTTCCTTGACGTACCGGACTGCATCAGGATACTGGTCACGATCAGCATATTCCCCATATGCTTCATCAAAGATTACCAGGACCTCGTCCCCGACCCTTTCCATAAACCAGTCGGCTTGTCCCTTGGTAACCATTGTCCCCGTGGGATTATTGGGATTGCAGATAAAGACCAGTTTCGTCTTCTCGTTGATGGCTTCTAGCATCGCCTCCAGGTCATGGGTGTAGTCCTTTAGAGGTACCGGGCATACCCTCCCTCCGGCAATAATCGTGGCCGTGGTATAGGCATGGAAGGTAATTGAAGCCACGACACTTTCCTCTCCAGTTTCCAAGAATGCCTGGGTAATAAGGGTCAGGATGTTATCTTCACCATTGCTGAAAATGACCATCTCCGGCTTCAGACCGCACCGGTCGGCGATGGCCTCCCGAAGTTGACGGTCCTTGCCGTTCGGATAGACATGGACCTCTTGGAGCTCCTTGACCATGGCCTGCACGGCTCGGGGCGAAGGTCCCAGCGGGTTTTCGTTGGAGGCCAGCTTGATAATCCGGGATAACCCGAGTTCCCGCCTTACCTCTTCAATGGACTTCCCTGGGACATAAGGCGTTAACTGGTCAATTACTGCCCGCTTAAGGCTACCTGTTTCCGTAACCATGCTGCACTTCCTTTCCAAAACCTTGATCCATTGTTTCCCACCAGTTCCGGGTTCCGGTATACCTATACCTATACCGCAAGCAAAGGGAAATTCCTCCCGTAAGTTCACCGGACCGTAATCCGGTCTTTGAGGTCCGAGAACTTCCTGGGACCGATCCCGCTGATCCGCATCAGTTCCTCTGGGCTTCGAAAACCACCATGGGTGCGGCGGTATTCAATGATCCTTTCAGCCAGGGCCGGCCCAATTCCTGGAAGGGTTTGCAGGGTAGCACTGTCCGCTGAATTGAGGTCTACTCTTTCCCGCTCACCCTGGTTGTTGGGTTCGGCACCTGGCGCCCAGGCCGTTCCGGTCCAGCCTCCTGCAGCGACTTCTTGCTTGCTGGGGACATAGACCTTAAGGCCGTCCTGCAGCCGTGACGCCAGGTTCAGAAAATCGAGGGCAGCATCCTCTGTTGCCCCACCGGCTGCCTTGATGGCATCCACCACCCGGGCATCTGGTGCCAGGGTATAAACCCCGGGCTCCTTGACCTCCCCGGCCACGTGCACGGTAATAAGGTGTACCTCTTGGCGCTCTTTATTCCCGGCTGGGGCCAAATCCTGTCCTTCCCCAGACGGTCCTGGATCTTCTTCGAGCGAAGGGTTTTCGGTTTCGACTACCCCCCCTCCCACACTGCCTTGGTGAGATAACCAGGCAACATAAATATTCTGCCCAAGGAGAATAAGACTTCCCACCACCAGCAGCGAAAGGCTGATGAACACCACAACCTTTTCCTGGCGCGAAAAAGCAAACATGATCAAGGCCTCCCAGTCGTTTTTCGCCCCTGTCTCTCACCACGACCCCCAAACCAGCCCCCTGATGCACACCCCTCACGTCATTTGCCCCTGGCACCTTTTAACCGTCAACCGCCCCCGCCCCCCTGCCCGCTGCCGAGACTCCGGTTTAATCCCTTTTCCAGCCTCATTTTCACTGGGTCATCCCCTGGCCAGACCCGGACCCCTGGGTATCACCCAGCCCCCTCCACCCAGGGGCAAGACCCACACTTTGCTAAGCTTCGACAGATTTCCAGATATTTCCTCTTAGGCATATAAAAAAACCGCCGTTTTGGCGGTTTCAATGGATAACCGGTAAACTGCCAGGTAAGCTAGTGCCAAATTATCCGTGGGCCAACTACCACGGCCCGGATTACCTGGCCACAATATTCACCAGCTTTTGCGGGACGGTGATGACTTTCACCACTTTCTTCCCCGAAAGATGCTTCTTGACTCGCTCCCGTTCCAGCGCCATTTCCCTGAGGTCCCTTTCGCTGGTTTCGGCTGCCACCAGCATCCGGTCACGAACCCTACCGTTTACCTGCACCACCACGGTAACTTCCCTGGCCTTGACCTTTTCCGGGTCAAAGCCAGGCCATGGACAGAGATGAACACTATCTTTGTGACCAAGCCGGTGCCAGAGTTCTTCTCCGATATGGGGAGCAAAAGGTGCCAGGACCAAAGTGATTCCTTCCAGGGTTTCCCGCAGCAGCCCGAGGTTCCACTGGGATTCCTCACGTTTTTCCAGGTAGCTGTAGGTCTCGTTCACCAGTTCCATAATGGCACTGATGGCGGTGTTGAAATTGAATCTCTCGGAGACATCTTCCGTCACTTTCTTGATGGTTTGGTGCAGGCTTCGTTCCAGGGCGGCATCATCGCCATCCGCGTCACCGCGTCCCGATGCACCGTTTGCTCCCAGTGGCGGAACCTTATCCTCCAGCCTCCGTACCAGCCGCCAGACCCGGTTAAGGAACCTGGCACAACCCTCGACACCCCGCTCGTTCCAGTCCAAGTCTTTTTCCGGTGGGGCCGCGAAAAGGATAAAGAGCCGGGCAGTATCAGCCCCATATTTCTCCAGGATCTCATCGGGACTGACGATGTTGCCCTTGGATTTCGACATTTTCGCCCCTTCCTTGATCACCATCCCCTGGGTAAGGAGGTTGGCGAAGGGTTCCTTGGCCTGTACGAGCCCTGAGTCATAAAGGACTTTCACAAAGAACCTCGAGTACAAGAGGTGCAGAATTGCGTGTTCTATCCCGCCGATATACTGGTCCACCGGCATCCAGTAGTTGACGTCCTCTTCCTCCCACGGCCGCCGGCTGGTCCATGGAGAAGTGTAGCGCAGGTAGTACCACGACGAACACATGAAGGTATCCATGGTATCGGTTTCCCGCCGGGCCGGTTTACCGCACTTCGGACAGGAAGTGTTGACAAATTCCTGGTGCCTGGCCAGGGGTGAAGGCCCAGAGGCCCTGAACTTAACCTTTTCCGGAAGCATGACCGGAAGTTCTTCCTCGGGTACCGGTACAATGCCACACCCGTCGCAGTAAACAATGGGAATGGGAGCCCCCCAGTAACGCTGCCTTGAGATCAACCAGTCACGTAAACGGTAATTGACCTTTTTCCGGCCAATACCTCTTTCTTCCAGGTAGGCCGCGACCTTTTTTATTCCTTCCTGGCTGGGAAGCCCGGTAAAGGGTCCAGAGTTTACCATCACCCCGGGATCTGTGACTGCCTCGGTCATTTCTTCGGCCACAAGCTCCCAGCCTTCAGGTTGAATTACGACCCTGATGGGCAGGCCGTACTGCCGGGCAAACTCGAAGTCACGCTGGTCGTGAGCCGGAACAGCCATAATGGCCCCGGTCCCGTACTCCATTACCACGTAGTCTCCAACCCAAATGGGGACCTCCTCCCCGTTTAGGGGATTGACAGCATAGGCGCCGGTGAACAACCCCTCTTTTTTACCTTCACCAGCCACCCGGTCCGCCGTGTTCATCCTGGCCACCCGGGCAACGAAATCCATCACATCTTTCTCGTACCTAGTACCGCGGACCAGCTCCTCCACCAGCGGATGCTCGGGCGCCAGAACCATGTAGGTTACACCGTAAAGGGTATCGGCCCTGGTGGTGAAAATCCGGATCTTGTCCTCTCTTCCCTTGACTGGGAAATCAACCTCAACACCCTCGCTGCGCCCGATCCAGTTTTCCTGCATGACCTTGACCCTTTCGGGCCATCCGAGGTCCTCGAGGTCTTCGAGGAGCCGGTCGGCGTAAGCGGTGATTTTAAAGAACCACTGTTCAAGCTCTTTACTTACCACCGGAGTGTCACAACGCCAGCAAGCCCCTCCTTCAACCTGTTCGTTAGCTAAAACCGTGGCACATTGTGGACACCAGTTGACAGGTGCCTTAGCCCTGTAAGCGAGGCCCTGGTGGTAAAAATGGAGAAAAAGCCACTGCGTCCAGCGGTAGTAATCCGGCAGGCAGCTGGTCACCTCCCGGTCCCAGTCGTAGCTGGTTCCGAGCCTGGTGAGCTGCGACTTCATCTTGGCAATGTTGTTTTTCGTCCATTCTGCAGGATGAGTCCCGTGCTCAATAGCCGCGTTTTCGGCCGGTAGCCCAAAGGCATCCCATCCCATGGGATGCAGGACATTGTAACCAAGCCGCCTCTTGAAGCGCGCGATAACATCGCCAATGGTATAAACACGAAGGTGGCCCATATGCAAAGCCCCGGATGGGTAAGGAAACATCTCAAGGCAGTAGTACTTCGGTTTACCCTGGTCCGTAGCGACCTTGTAATCCTTGGTACACTTCCATTTATTCTGCCATTTTGATTCAATTTCTTTGAAGGGATATCTTTCCTCCACTACTCCCAACTCCCCCTTCCCCTCCTTGCCCCATATTTTTCCTCAAATCCCAGACCTTATTCTCCCGGGGAACTTCTGACCTCAAAAGTTGTATAATTCAATGGGTATAACCTGTTTTCCTTCCCAAGTTGGACAATAAAAAGGCCCTGGTCTGAAACCAGGGACGTCATCACCCGCCAGGCGCCCAACCACGGCTCGCTGGCTGAGGGATAAAAGCATCAAGAACCCCCGCGGCTTCTCCCGGGGAATTTTTTCACCGGCCCTCTAGGGGGTGGACATAGCCCAGACGGGCAGAAAACTCCCGGGCGACCCGCTTGAGATCACCGGCCAGACAGGTCACAGCCTGCTCAAGGTCAAAACGACCGGTCGGACCGGAAACGCTGATGGCGCCCACGACCCTGCCCGAACCGTCAAAAACCGGAGCAGCTATGCAGGAGACACCTTCTTCGTATTCTTGATCATCAACACTGTATCCATTTTTCCGGATCCGGTGCAGTTCGGCCTTCAAGGCCTCGGCATCAGTAATGGTGTTTTCCGTCTCAGCCAGCAGGTTTCTGGTTCTCACGTAGTGGTCAATCTCTTCGTCCCTCAAGTATGCCATTAAGGCCTTTCCCACGCCCGTACAGTAAAGGGGTACCCTGGTACCAACCTGGGTGAACATTTTTACCATCTTGGGAGATTCAACCTGTTCGATGAAGACAGCCTCGTCCCTGTCAATGATGGCGAGGTTGGCGGTTTCACCGCTGAGGTCAACCAGCTCGCGCAAGAACGGTTTCGCCAGGGCCCGTAATTCATACTTGTCCCGCAGGCTTTTTCCGAAAAAGAGCATCTTGAGGCCTAGGCTGTATTTACTGGTTTGAGGGTTCTGCCTCGCATACCCCCGTTCGATAAGCGTTCCCAGCAGCCTATGAACCGTACTGACGTTTAAACCGGTAAACTGGCTTAACTCAACCAAACCCATTTCGCCATTTTCGTTTAATGCTTCCAGAATATCCAGGGCTCTTTCCACAGACTGGACTGTGCCCTTACCCGATTCAGCATTCTGGCCTAGTTTCATGCTATCTCCTCTTCCCATAACGTAGAATCACACCTGGGTTTAAGAATGCTTGCATGGAGACGGATTGACTAGATTCGAGGGACAACGTTCGGTGACCCCGGCGACAAGGTTGGTGGCAGCAGTAGTCGCCATCCTGGTCCGGGTCACAATACTGGCACTGCCGATATGCGGAAGGAGGACAACATTATCAAGTTTGAGCAGAGGATTATCCACCGGAACCGGTTCTTCCTCGAAGACGTCCAGACCGGAGGCCCAAATCTTCTTTTCTAGCAAAGCCTGGTAAAGGGCTTGTTCATCCACGATGGGGCCGCGCGACGTATTGATCAAAACCGCAGTTGGTTTCATGAGGCCAAGTTCCCTTGCGCCGATGAGATGGTATGTTTCAGAGGTTAGGGGAAGATGGATGGTCACGAAATCCGAGCGCTTGAGGACCTCATCAAGGGAACAGTATTCCGCTCCGAGTTCCCTTTCCACTTCTTCGTTGCGCCGGTAGTCGTAGTAGAGGACCTTCATGCCAAACCCCTGGCTCCTCCTGGCTACCGCAGTACCAATCCGGCCCATCCCAATGATCCCCAGGGTTGAACCGTAGACATCCTGGCCTGTAAGAAGCATCGGCTCCCAGGTGACCCATTTACCACTGCGCAAGAACCTATCAGACTCGGGGAGGCGCCTGGCCGTAGCCATGAGCAGGGCAAAGGCCAGATCGGCGGTTGTCTCTGTCAGTACCCCCGGGGTGTTGGTCACCATCACCCCGTGCCTGGTGCAGGCATCAACATCGATGTTATCGTACCCGACCGCCATGTTGGCCACAATCTTAAGGTTTTTGGCCGCCTGCAGAAACTCCTCGTCAACCTTTTCGGTAAGGAGAGTGAAGACACCGTCAACCTCGGCGATTTCTCTCAACAGGACATCCCTCGGTACGGGGTCATTACTATCCCAGATCCGGTACTCGCATTCTTCCTTGATGATATCGATGGCTTCCTTGGGAACGCGACGGGTTACATATACAGAAGGCTTGGACACGGCGTTTTCTCCTCCTTCCTCAAGGTTTCAGCAGGCCGATCGCCGACCAGGGAGCCGGCGCCTTCCCCAGCATCCCTGGCGCGCAGCTCATGCAACCAACTTTCACCAAAACAGAGAGAAAATTCCGTAATTCCAAAATTCCAATCTCCCCTCGGGATGACCGAAATGAGGATGGGACTCTCTAAGTAAGCTGATGGGACTCTCCAAGTAAGCTAGATACCCCTTCTTAAGGGTCGAGCTGCCAACACAAGTTGACCAACCGGTCCCTGGATAGCATGTACCTTTTGCCTGGGGAGCCTCGTCCTGAAAGGGCTGGTACCAGGTCAATCATCAAGCCGAAATCAGGGTATGATTGATGTAGTTTTTAGTCAATTCTATGGCCAATTGGTTTTTTCCTTGTGCCAAACTATTCAAATCGGCTTTGTTTCCTAAGAGGACCGGTTGGGTACCAAGGCCAACGGTTAATCCCAGAATATCTGCCACTTTTTCCCTTATGTTTTCCCCTGACCAGAAGAGCCGGGGAGTAATTACTTCATGGGGAATTGCCGCATTACGAAAATACCTCTTCGAAGTATAAAAGGATTATAACCCGCCTTTTTTTTCTTGTCAAGAAAAAATGAGACTCGCCATAACATTCCGCCAAATTTCTGGTCAATTGTCCTGTCGGAAGATGGGCCAAAGTGCTTTTTTGTTCGCTACCGTGCTTCCATATGTGTTATTATAATGGTAAAATGAACCAATTGAGTAAAAGGGGGGTGCACCGTGGAAATTATTTTACATCAGGGGAAGCCCCTCGTTTACTAAAGGTCTGCGCTTACACGCTTCTGCGGTATGCACGGCAAGGTACTTCCGGGCAAAAAACCAGGGAAGTTCCCTGCAGCTTCCCAGGCAGGCATGAGAAGAAGGGCTCCGAAATGGGGGAAAATACAGCTAAAGAATTTTCCAATGTACTTCAAGGGCTGTAAGGGGAGCTGCCAATAGCATCGTTTTCCCCATTGGACAGGTATGCTGGAGCCTGACCCGCCGGGGCGGTATGGATGGTATTCTCTTGAACCATGCTGAAAGTAATAGGTGGGATGATTGAAAAACAGAGATCGAAAAGGGGTGAATGCCGGTCTGGTGACCGGTGGTCCTGATGGGTGAAGTTTACAAATTACAATTGATTGCCCCTTCTTCGGTTACCGGCCAGGGTTTGAGGCGGTCTCTTTTCCCA
>SESX01000004.1 GCA_004367365.1 Candidatus Acetocimmeria pyornia | reverse complement strand
AGGCGTATCGGACTGGCCAAGTGGTACAACACGCCAAGACGATTACTGAGGCGGACGTCGTGCTTTTTGCTGGCCTTAGTGGTGATTTCAACCCGGTCCACGTTGACCGGGAGTACGCGGCCGGCACCCGGTTCGGAAAGCGGGTGGTGCACGGTATCCTTACTACCGGGCTGATATCAGCGGCGATTACGAAACTGGCCTCCGGGGCCATCTACCTTGCACAGGAAGTAAGATTCATAAACCCGGTCTTTATTGACGATACCATTACGGCCGAGGTTGAGGTGACAGAGGTCCGCCCGGAGAAGGGGATCCTGGTGTTGAGTACCCGGTGCTTCAACCAAAAAGGGGACCAGGTGATCGACGGGAAGGCAATGATCATGGTGCCGCGGAAAATGCGGCGGAGGGAGGGTGATTCGTGAGTTTGAAGACACCGGAGGAGTACCTGGAAAGCATCAGGGAGCTAAAACATGAAGTTTACCTGGCCGGGGAACGGGTTGCCGACCCGGTGGACCACCCAATGATCCGCCCCTCGCTCAATGCCGTGGCCAAGACCTACGAACTGGCCCGAAACCCCGAGTACGAGGACCTGATGTGTGCCTGGTCCCACCTCACGGGCCGGAAAATCAACCGTTTTACAAACCTGCACCAAGACACCGGGGACCTGGTGAAAAAGGTCAAGATGTTAAGGCTGCTTGGACAGAAGACAGGCTCTTGTTTTCAGCGCTGTGTCGGGATGGATGCCCTCAATGCCCTGTCCAGTGTAACCTATGAAATGGACCAGGAACTTGGTACCGACTATTACAACCGGTTCCTAGATTTTTTGAAAATGGTCCAGGAGGAAGACCTTGTTTGTGACGGGGCCATGACGGACCCAAAGGGAGACAGGAGCTTAAGGCCCAGCCAACAAGGGGATCCAGACCTGTACCTGCACCTGGTAGAAGAAAACAGGGACGGGATCGTCGTGCGGGGAGCCAAGTGCCACCAAACAGGGGCCGTCAACTCCCACTGGGTGCTTGTGATGCCCACGATGGCCATGAAGGAGGAGGATGCCGATTACGCGGTATCCTTTGCCGTGCCGTCCAATGCCAAGGGGCTTTTCTATCTCTACGGCCGCCAGGCCTCAGACCTCCGGAAAATGTATGACGGGGAAATTGACCGGGGAAACAGCAAGTTTGGCGGCCAGGAAGCCCTGATGATTTTTGATGACGTTTTTGTTCCCTGGGAAAGGGTCTTTATGTGCCGGGAGTACAAGTATGCCGGAATGCTGGTGGAACGTTTTGCGGGATACCACCGCCAGAGCTACGGTGGGTGTAAGGTTGGGGTGGGTGATGTCCTGATTGGGGCCACGGCCCTCGCTGCAGAGTACAACGGGGTTATCCGGGCCTCACATATTCGGGATAAACTGATCGAAATGGTGCATCTGAATGAAACCCTCTACGCCTGCGGTCTGGCCTGTTCCACGGAAGGCACGGGCACAGCTTCGGGAACCTACCTTGTGAACCAGCTCCTTGCCAATGTTACCAAGCTCAACGTTACCCGGTTCCCCTATGAAATCGCCCGTTTGGCCGAGGACATCGCCGGCGGTCTCATGGTTACCATGCCGTCCGAGGCTGACCTGAAGCACGAAAAGCTGGGAAAATATGTTGCCAAGTACCTTAAAGGGGTTGCCGATGTTTCGGCTGAGTGCCGGATGCGCATCCTGCGGCTCATTGAGAACCTGACCCTGGGTTCGGCGGCAGTCGGGTACCGTACAGAGTCCATGCACGGGGCAGGATCACCGCAGGCGCAAAGGGTCATGATTTCAAGGCAGGCCAACCTGGAACACAAGAAAAATCTGGCCAGGGAACTGGCTGGAATCGAAAACTAGGGGGGAAAACCAATGGCTGAAGTGGTTCTGGCCGGTGCGGTGCGTACTGCCGTAGGGTCCTATGGTGGGTCCCTGTCGACGGTTTCTGCCCAGGAATTGGGGGCTGTGGTCATCAAGGAAGCCCTCAACAGGGCAGGGGTGGATCCGGGCTTGGTGGACGAGGTTCTGATGGGAAACGTGATCCAGGCGGGGCTGGGTCAAAACCCCGGGCGCCAGGCAGCCGTTGAGGCGGGGCTGGACTACCGGGTTCCGGCTGTAACCATTAACAAGGTATGCGGCTCCGGCCTGAAGGCAGTCGCCATGGCGGCCCAGGCCATTGCGGCCGGGGACGCCGAAGTCGTGGTGGCCGGAGGAATGGAAAACATGAGTCAGGCCCCCTACCTCATCCAGAAAGCCCGCTGGGGGTACCGTATGGGACACGCCCAAGCCCTCGATGCCATGATCCAGGACGGCCTCTGGTGTGCCTTTGGCAATGTCCACATGGGGATCACGGCTGAGAATGTAGCCGAAAGGTACAGTGTGAGCCGAGAAGACCAGGACGCCTTTGCTGCTGCTAGCCAGAACAAGGCGGAAAAGGCCCTGGCTGAGGGGCGCTTCCAGGATGAAATCGTTCCGGTAACCGTTCCCCAGAGAAAAGGTGACCCTGTGGTTTTCCACCAGGACGAGTACCCGCGGCCCGGGGTTACGGTGGAAAAGCTGGCGAAACTGACGCCGGTTTTCAAAAAGGGAGGTACAGTTACCGCTGGTAATGCCTCCGGAATCAACGACGGGGCTGCTGCCGTGGTGGTTTTGTCGGCTGAAAAAGCCAGGGAACTGGGAGTGAAACCCCAGGCTGTCATCAGGTCTTATGCATCGGCTGGTGTAGACCCTGCAATCATGGGGATTGCACCTGTCCCGGCAACCCGAAAGGCGCTGAAGAAAGCCGGTTTAAGGGTGGAGGACATGGACCTCATCGAGGCCAACGAGGCCTTTGCAGCCCAGAGCGTGGCGGTCGCCCGCGAACTGGGTTTTGACATGGACCGGGTTAATGTCAACGGTGGTGCTATTGCCCTCGGTCATCCCATCGGGGCCAGTGGGGCGAGAATCCTGGTGACCCTCTTGTATGAGATGGAGAAGAGGGATGCACACCTGGGTTTGGCCACCCTCTGTATCGGTGGAGGACAAGGGATCACAATGGTCGTGGAACGTTGACCCGAAGAGCGAAACGGACCGAGAACAAAGGCCTGCGTACTTGAACCGATCCGGCCGGCCTCGCCTGTGGCCGGCTGGTTCTCCATTTGGGCATGAATCTAGGGTGATGGAAAGTGATTGCTGGGACTCATGGTTGCAGGGGAAGGGGAGAGGATGATCATGGATTTTAGCCTGGACCGCGAAGAGGAAATGGTTCGCGAGATGGTGCGGGAATTTGCGGAGAGGGAGATTGCCCCCATTGCCGCGGAGATGGATGAGAAGGGGCGAATTCCCGAAGAACTTGTCAAGAAAATGTCCCGGTACAATTTCTGGGGTATTCCTATCCCCCAGGAGTACGGGGGTGCTGGGGCCAGTTACCTGAGCTATATCATCGCCATGGAGGAACTGGCGCGGGTTTGTGCCGCCCTGGAGGTAGCCTGTGAAACCCACACCAGCCTTTGTGCCGAACCGATTTATCACTACGGTACCGAGGAACAAAAAAGGAAATACCTGGCTCCCCTGGCCCGGGGGGAGACAATTGGCGGTTTTGCCTTGACCGAGCCCAACGCCGGTTCTGATGCGGGGGCCCTGGAAACCACTGCCGTTCTTGACGGGGACACCTGGGTTCTTAATGGTACCAAGATCTTTATTACCAACGCCCTGCTGGCGGATATCTTCGTGGTGATGGCCAAGACCGACAGGAGCCAGGGTATCAAGGGAATCTCGGCCTTTCTGGTGGAAAAGGGTACCCCTGGCTTTGCCGTTGGGCTGCCGGAGAAGACCCTCGGGATCAGGGCTTCCGCCGTGGCCGAGCTCGTGTTTGACGACTGCCGGATTCCCAGGGAGAATATCCTGGGGAAACCGGGAGAGGGCTTCAGGCTGGCCATGGCTTCCCTGGATGGCGGGCGGATTGGCATTGCCGCCCAGGCGGTCGGGATTGCCCAGGCGGCCCATGAAGCAGCAGTGAAGTACGCCCGGGAGCGGAAACAGTTCGGGAGGAGCATCGGCCGTTTCCAGGCCATCCAGTGGATGATCGCCGACATGGCGACCGAAATCCAGGCGGCCCGCCTCTTGACCTACCAGGCGGCCTACCGGCGCGGGCGTGGACTGAACCATACCAAGGAAGCGGCCATGGCCAAACTGTATGCCTCGGAGATGGCCATGAGGCACACGGTGAAAGCCCTTCAGGTACACGGTGGTTACGGCTACATGACCGATTACCCGGTGGAAAGATACCTGCGCGACGCCAAGATTACCGAGATCTACGAGGGCACGTCAGAGGTTCAACGGATGGTCATTGCCGGAAACATTCTCCGTTAAATCTTGGAAAAGGGGTGGGCCGGGTGAGAATCATCGTATGTATCAAACAGGTACCTGACACCTCTCAGGTCCGGATCGATCCCAAGAAAGGGACTCTGATCCGCCAAGGGGTCCCGTCGATTATCAACCCCGAGGACAAGCATGCCCTGGAGGAGGCCTTGCGGATCAAAGAAAGGTGCCAGGGCGAGGTAACAGTAGTTACCATGGGACCCCCACAGGCCGAGAAGGCCCTGCGTGAGGCCCTGGCCATGGGGGGTGACCGGGCCGTCCTTTTGACCGACCGGGCATTTGCGGGATCAGATACCCATGCCACTGCCCAGGTGCTGGCGGCGGCGGTCCGCAAGATCAGGGACTGGGACCTGGTCCTTTGCGGTCGCCAGGCCATCGACGGTGATACGGCCCAGGTGGGGCCGCAGCTTGCCGAGTATCTCGGTGTTCCCCAGGTTACCTATGCCTGTAAACTGCATCTAGAAGACGGCTGCCTGGTGGCTGAACGGGCCCTAGAGGATGGGTTCGAAAAGGTCAAGACCAGGTTACCTGCGCTGGTGACAGTGACCGAAGAGATTAACAGCCCCAGGTACCCTTCCATCAGGGGGATTGTCCAGGCGGTGAAGATGGAGATCATCACCTGGAACAGCCGGGACCTGGGTATTGAGCAGGGACAGGCTGGTCTCGATGGTTCGCCTACCAAAGTCAACAAGACTTATACCCCGAAGCCCAGGGGGGAAGGAGAGGTAATTCCCGGCTCCCCGGGTGAAGCGGCTCGGGCCCTGCTTGCCAGGCTTCGGGAGCGGAAAGTGATCTGACTGACGGTGAGGGGGATTTGAAGTGACGGTGACGGTAGAACGCAGTGCATGTACTGGATGTGGAGTATGTGTTGAGGCTTGCCCTTTTGAAGCAATCGAGATTGTCCACGGGATCGCCTGGATCAGTCCAGCCTGTACGGACTGCAGTGCCTGTGTCGAAAAGTGCCCGGAGGGGGCTCTTTCCCAGCCGGCCGACCAGGTCCAGGGCGAGAAACCAAGGGCCCGGTGGGAAGGGGTTTGGGTTCTGGCCGAGCAAAGGCACGGGAACCTGGCCAGGGTGAGCAGGGAACTCCTGGCTGAAGGGCGGCGTCTGGCCGATGAACTCCAAGTTCAAGTGGCGGCTGTCCTGGTTGGCGACCAGGTGGCTGACCTGGCCCAAGACCTGCTCTGGTCTGGAGCTGATACGGTCTACCTCGTTGAGGATGAAGCACTGGCCAACTACCGTACTGGCCCGTACGCCACGGCATGCACCCGGTTGATAGAGAAGTATCGGCCGGAAATTATCCTGGTGGGTGCAACCCATCTTGGACGGGACCTGGCCCCGCGGATTGCCGCGCGCCTGGGGACCGGGTTAACTGCCGACTGTACGGCCCTCGACCTGGATCCAGAAACCAGGCTTTTGCTTCAGACCAGGCCGGCCTTCGGGGGAAACCTGATGGCCACCATTACCTGCCCCAACCACAGGCCCCAGATGGCCACGGTACGTCCGGGGACATTTACCCCGGCCACTCCTGACCCGAAAAGAACAGGTCGGGTGGTTAGAGAGGAAGTAGAGTTTGCTCCTTCGGACCTGGTTCTCCAGGTAGTCCAGTACGTGAGGAAGCCATCCCAGGGCGGGGGGATAGAGAACACTGAGTTCCTGGTGGCTGGGGGTCGTGGGGTTGGAGGGCGCGAGGGATTTGCCCTCCTGCAGGAACTGGCAGATGCCTTGGGCGGGGAGGTGGCTGGCTCCCGGGCAGCGGTGGAGGCCGGGTGGGTTTCCAAGGAACGACAGGTGGGACAGACGGGCAAGACGGTACGCCCCAGGCTTTATCTCGCCTGCGGAATCTCGGGTGCCATTCAACATGTGGCCGGGATGCAGGGTTCAGAATGGGTGGTGGCGGTCAACAAGAACCCGGAGGCACCGATTTTTCAAGTTGCGGATTTCGGTATCGTGGGGGATTACCGCCTCGTGGTCAAGGAACTTCTGGAGGCCCTGCAAGAAAGTAATACAGCTTACCGGAAAAGAAGCACCGGCTGAGGTGACCTGTGCCCGTTCTCAGCATTCAGCGGCCGGGGTGGCTGCCCGGCCGTTGCGGTGCTGTCGGGAAAGGACTATCTTAGAGGGACTTATTGCTTTTTTATTCTTTCTTTACCTTTTTTAGTTACCGCAGTTTTCCTTTTCATTGTTTTAATATAGTCAACATATCTAAAACGCATTGCTGACCAATCATCATCAATAGCAACTTGCGTTACGGGCTCAAACTCATAGGGAGCAAATACTTCCCATGCTCTTGCCCTGTTGATGTCTGATTTATATTTTTTGGAAGTTCCTTTCGGATAGGATGATAACCATAAATGTCCATCACCGTCCAATGCTTCAATTACTCCTTTTGCATCTTTATTTGCTTCTGACAGGTCTTTGGCGAAGACCTGTATGAATTTATACTTGCCATGAATTGCTGTTGTGGACTTACCAATGTATATTGTACCGCTTGTGAATGAATCTATCAATTATTTTGCAATTATTGGGCAGCAAAAGAGACTACATACTGGAATAGCGGCCGGATCATCGCGGCGGGTGGTCCGGCCAAGACAAGACCCTGCCTCCCGGGGGGCTAATGCAAGAGTTGGAAAATCAAGGGGCTTAAGTACTTGTGGCTAGAGATGTTTGACGGGACTGCTGAAGGTAACTGGCGTGGGCGGGTTAGGATTAGTGGGTAACTTTGCAGGCAGGAGATGTAACCCCCTTGGTGAATTTATGGAAGTAAGCCCTCGGCAAAGACTCAAGGGCCAAGAAATGGGAATAAATAACTCAAGGCTAAAAAAGTTTAATAAAGGACCAGACCAAGTATCACCAATCTCGGTACTTATGCCAGCAGCCTTCATGATGACACTTATCAAAATATACGAGGGAGGGCAAGGTGAATGGGATTTCCAAAAATGGCGAGAGTGTGGCAGCATTTTCCAAGGCCGGTAGTGAAAGATATTCCGGCAGCCGTGAGAGAGGGGCTCTCCCATCTTGGGATTTACTCAGCCATCAAGCCCGGGGAGACAGTGGCCCTAACGGTTGGGAGCAGGGGAATCACCAATTTACAGACCATGGTCTCCACGGTGGTAGCCGAGGTGAAGAAAACCGGCGCAGATGTCTATATTGTTCCTTCCATGGGCAGCCACGGGGGGGCTACAGACGAGGGGCAGGTTGAGATCATCAAACACTTCGGAATAACCGAGGAAGCAGTTGGGGCACCGATCCGTTCCTCCATGGAAGTGGTCGAGATGGGGAAAACGGAGGACGGAATACCGGTGTACCTGGACCGAAATGCTTCTGAGGCGGACCATATTTTACTCCTCAACCGGGTCAAGCCCCATACCGATTTCACAGGGAAGATTGAGAGCGGGCTGATGAAGATGATGGCCATCGGCCTTGGCAAACATAAAGGGGCATCCTTGTACCACCGGGCAGCGGTGCAGTACGGTTTCGAACGGGTGATTCGGACCGTTTCAGGAGTAGTAATGGAGAAGGCACCTGTTCTCGGTGGCTTGGCCATCGTGGAAAACGGCTATGATGAGACTGCCAGAATTGTTGGGCTGACCCCTGGCGAAATCAAGGAAAAGGAAGAAGAACTTCAACAGGAAGCCAAGGACCTTCTTCCCAAGCTGCCGGTTGAGGATATTGATGTTCTCATTGTTGATGAAATAGGCAAGAATATCAGTGGAGTCGGAATGGACCCCAATGTAGTCGGCCGGGTGATGAGCGAGTACAGTGAAGAACCCGAAACGCCAAGGATCCGGCGCATTGTAGTCCTTGACCTTACCAAGGAAGCGGAAGGCAATGCCTTGGGGATCGGGGCAGCCGACTTTACCGTGGAACGGCTTGCCAAGAAGATCGATTACCATGCCACCTATACCAATGCCTTTACGGCCCTTTTGGTGCGTAAGGCCCACCTCCCGATGACTTTTCCCACCGACCGGGAAGCAGTGGATGCAGCACTGAATTCCCTTGGGCTCATTTCACCCGAAGAGGCAAGGGTCGTTCGGATCAAGAACACCTTTGAGCTGGAGGTTCTCGAAGTATCCCAGACGATGCTGGATGAACTGCGGGGCAAGGAGCACGTGGAGATTGCCGGCGAACCGGTGGAAATGAGCTTTCTGGCTGATGGTAGTTTGCCCAAGCTTAAGGTCGACAACCGGGGTTAGGGCAGGGGGAAAGAGGGAAAGTGTCGACCCGGCCCTGAGGCCGGGTTGTGTTTCACCCCGGGTGGCACCGACTGCCGAGGTGAGTAGGTTGTCCTTTTCTACGCAGGTCAAGAACGAACTTGCCAGGCTGATACCGGGACTGGAATGCTGCCAGCGGGCTGAACTCAAGGGTTTACTGGATGCCAGGCCTTGTTTTTCCGGGGGAGGAGCACCGGCCATTTACCTGACTGCCAATGCTGCCGTGGCCAGAAAGGTAATCACCCTGTTCAACCGTGTTTACGGGGTTCATCCACCGGTAGCAGTGAGGACGAGGAATTCTTCCAGGGCAAACAAGCTTTATGTGGTAGGTAAGGGGGTTGAACCGGCTGAGGTCCCAAACGGATGGCCGGAAGACTTTCCGTGGATAGACCGTCTTTCTTACGACGGCAGGGCAAGGGACTGCTGCCGACGGGCCTACCTGAGGGGATTCTTCCTGAGTGCAGGGTCAGTAGGTGACCCGCGACGGGGTTATCACCTGGAGCTGATTGCCAGGGACGGGTCGAAAACTGCTTTTCTTATGGGTTTGATGGGTTGTTACGAGATCCAACCCGGTACGACCGGTCGCCAGGGAGGCAGAGTGATATACCTGAAAGGGGCTGAGGCCATCGCCCAGTTCTTGAATGTCGTCGGGGCTCACGCCGCCCTGCTGGAATTTGAAAGCCTGAGGGTGTATAAGGAAATTAAAAACGCGGTGAACCGCCTGGTTAACTGTGAAACGGCGAACCTGAACAAGGTTGTTGACGCAGCCCTGCAGCAGGTTCAAGATATCGAGCTGATCCACCGACAAAAGGGACTCGAAAACCTGCCGCCGGCGCTGAGAGAGATGGCATGGCTGCGGCTCAAGAACCCGGAGGCGAGTCTCAAGGAACTCGGGGAACTGCTGGAACCACCCCTGGGCAAATCAGGGGTTAACCACCGGCTGCGGCGCCTTAAGGAACTGGCAGAAGTGCTCAGGAAAAAAGAACCTGGGAACAGGTCTCCAGGCCTAGCGGGCCACTCCGACGTCCACTAGCTTTGGGCCAGGGCTTTTTCAACGGCAGCCTTCACAACAGGAGGTCGGATTTTGCAACCATGACCCGGTGGCGAGGAAGGGGCCGATGCCGGGTCTGGTTTCTGAAAGGGGCGTGGGCAAATTTCACAAATTCTTCACCTTTCCCTCACAGAACTAACAAAAGTCATGTCTAAAATTAAAATCGAAATCACGGACATGGAGGGAGGTGAAACCTGTGAAAAAGAAGATTGTAATCGGGCTGGCGGTGCTGCTGCTTGTTGCGTTCTTTGTGCCGACTGCCCTGGCGGCCGAAGAAGGGATCGACCAGGAGCTGGCTGACCTGTACCAACAGCTGGTGAACATCCGGAAGCAGATTCTTGACAAGTACGTTGCTCTAGGGTTCATAACACCGGAACAGGGGAACTTTCTGAAGGAGCGCTTGGACCTTAACTACAAGTACTGGCAGCAAAACCCCAATGCCGGGTATGGCTACGGTTATGGTTGCGGTATGATGGGCTTTGGCCCGGCTGGATACGGCCCAATGATGGGCTACGGAATGATGGGTTACGGTCAGATGGGCTGGCGCGGCGGGTTTGCACCGACGCTTACTCCGGGCTTTGGTTCGGCCCAGTAGTGGCAGTAAGTAATTGATGCCAGACAGAAGGTCTGCAGCGGTACTGAGCGGTACACTCAACATAGAAGTAATATACGGCAATACTCCTCTTCACCCTACCAGAGGCATTCCCCATGGATGCGGGGATGCCTTTGGTTTTTCGACCGGGAGTGCTACAATATAAGATGGGTTGGCTGGTTACTTGTTCTTCTTCGACCCGGTGTCACGGGGTTGGTGAAAAGAAGAGACCATGGAGAAAATCATGGGATCAAAATACCCTAAAACTGATTGGTTGGCCGAAGATACTGCTTCAGAAGGCGGCCACAAAGAGGGGAAAAGGTAAAACGGCATTTTCGCAGCAAAGCAAGGAACAACGAGCAAGTAGTGAGCCGCAGCTGAGGATTTGAGGTAAATATTTGAGAAGGTGACCAAACGGTCCTGGTATGAAAGCGGGTGACGTGATGTTTTTCCGCAGTATAGTTGGGAAACTCTGGATAAGCTTTATTGTCTTCGCCGTT
The DNA here is from genome assembly GCA_004367365.1 of Candidatus Acetocimmeria pyornia. Taxonomy (GTDB): domain Bacteria; phylum Bacillota; class Sulfobacillia; order UBA3575; family UBA3575; genus Acetocimmeria; species Acetocimmeria pyornia. Next base: position 31,155 of record SESX01000004.1, on the reverse strand, counting down.
ATCATCCTGCTCTTTCTGGGCCTGGTTTTCTCCGAGCTTTTTGCCGGTTTTTACTATGAACTGAAGTCAGAAAAACTGGTGGACGATGGGACCCGCCTGGCCGAAATTCTGGCCGAGTATCCCATCAGCAACCCGATGGTTGGCCGGCAGGTCGAGTTCATGGCTTCCTTTGTTGACGCCAACATAACTATCATCGACCCAGAGGGAATGGTCAGGATGTGTTCAGGCTCCGGGTATATGGGTAGGAGTGCCCACAGGGGCATGACCGGGATGATGATGATGCAGCACGGGGTGCGCCTCAATACCGATGAGGTGAACGAGGTTTTGAAGGGCAACGTGGTGGTCAAGCGTGGCTACCACCAGGATTTCGAGACCACCCTTCTTACTGCCGCTGTACCCATCATCCGGGACGGCGAGATCGCGGGGGCTGTCTTGCTCTATGCTCCCATGGAACCGATTTCCGAGACCATTAAAACCGTTCGTCTCTTGATCCTTTACGCCGGCGGCGGGGCCATTGTTGTGGCGACGGTTTTGAGCTTGGTGCTTTCCCGAAAGATCACGCGCCCCTTGCTCAAGATGAACCGCATTGCCCTCGATATGGCCCGTGGGGATTTTACCGGCCAGGTTCCGGAGGATTCACGGGACGAAATAGGTGCCCTCGCCAGGAGCTTGAATTACCTGAGCCAGGAATTGAAAAAGAAGACCGCGGCCGAAAAAAGGATCGAGCAGAGGCGGCGCCAATTCGTGGCCAATGTTTCCCACGAACTGAGAACCCCGTTGAGTTACCTTCAGGGTTATACTGAAGCCTTGAAGGATGATCTTCCGAAAACCGAGGAAGAGCGCAGCAACTACCTGAGCATTATTCACGACGAAACCTTGAGATTAAGGAGACTGGTAGACGACCTCCTTGACCTGCACCGGATTGAGGAAGGAAAACTCGTCCTCGAGCGCGGCCCGGTGGCCATGGATGAACTCATCAAAGTTGTGGTATCCAAACTGGAGCCCAGGGCCAGGGAAAACGGGATTAAGCTCGAGGCCATTGTACCGGAAGGTCTTCCCCTCGTTGCCGGTGATGCCGACCGCTTGGAGCAGGTGCTCATCAACCTGGTCAGTAATGCCCTCCAGTACACAGGGAGTGGTGACGTGGTTCGGATTGAAGTGAAGGACCGGGCGGGACGGCTCCAAGTGAAGGTATCTGATACAGGAGAGGGAATTCCGGAAGATGAGCTTCCGTATATCTGGGAGCGGTTTTACAAAGTTGATAAGGCCAGGACGCGCAAAGGCGGAGGAACCGGACTGGGCCTGGCGATTGTCAAGGGGATCATCGCCGCGCACGGGGGGGAAATCAGTGTCGAAAGCATGCTGGGGAAAGGGACAACCTTCACCTTTATCCTGCCCGTGGCGGGGCCAATGGGTGCAGGGGGGTAGCTGTTGAGCTTTCTCGTCCCTCGTGAAAATCAGGCCTGCCTGATACCCTTTGGGGAGAAGAAGGAAATGGTGCAGATTCGTTGAATGAATCCAATGAGGTGCCAGGCGGTAAGTACAAAGCCTAACAACAGTGTTACGAAACTTCCGAAACTTCATCGTCGGGTAAGTCCTGTAAGAATCCTGTCTTCTGTACCATTTTGACGCTGGACAGGGCCAGGCCCGGCCGGAAAAAGGTATTCTTGTTCCTGTAGCGGAGAGGGAGAAGAGTGGGGATGTTGAGGGGGACTCGTGAAAGAACTCTTTTTCTCTTTTTTGTCCTGCAGGTAGTCCCATGCTCCCTCACGCCGGGAAGGGTAGCTTGAAGTTCTGGTCTCGGCACGATGCCGTAAAGGAAGAAGGGAGGGGAAGCACGAAAATCAGGAACAAGCCGGTTACTGTGGTGTCCATCAGGGGTGGCAACGAACGGGGAGGCGCGGGCTTCCTGAGCGGCCATCAGCGAACGAGTTCGAGAACCACAGGCGGCGGAGGACCAGCCGCAGCCACCTGTTTAGGCCCGGAGGGTGAGTTGGCGGCTGCGGCCCGGAGCCGCCGAGGTTCATTACAAGTATACGGTGAGCGTGACGCCGCGAAGGAAGGCCGGCGCCGGTGGGGCATTTTCGTGGAAGTGCTCCATGCCGCCTTGCGGCGCGGCGGCACCACGAAGAATGAAAATTGGACCCGGTATTCAGCGGGCTTTTGATCGGGTAGGAACATGAGTTGCACGCCAGGGATGCTCCGGGGCGAGACCGGTTATGCCGCAGGCCCGGAGGGCCGAGGAATAGGAAAGGCGAGTGGAGGAGCACCCCTGGCGAGGCAGGTAGTGGTATGTTCGTAGAAGAGATGCCGTCTGGTCGGGTTCTTAGTGCAGATAACTCCTGGGCTCAGGAAGGGAAGAGGGGTTTAGATGGCGGTTGTAAATCTTACCGAAATCGTTCGGAACCGAAAAGAGTTTATTGACGAAGTCGAGAAGCACGGCGGGAAAAATGTCAATTCCTGTTACCAGTGCGGGAAGTGTTCTGCCGGGTGTCCGGTCTCGTATGCCATGGATTATCAACCCCGGCAGGTGATGCGGATGGTGCAGCTGGGCATGAAAGACAAGGTCCTTTCGACCTCCACCATTTGGCTTTGTGCCCATTGTATGACCTGCACAACCCGCTGTCCCAGGGAGGTAGATATCGCCGGCGTTATGGAAGCCCTGAGAATGATCTGCCGGAAGGAAAACCGTCCCATCAGGGAACGGAAGGTTCCCCTGTTCCATGACCTCTTTCTTGATATCATTCGTAAGGGGGGACGGCAGCACGAGTTTCAGCTGGCTGCCCGTTACAAGATTGCGACGGGGAACTTGTTCCAGGACGTGGACCTGGGGCGGAGAATGTTCTTCCAGGGGAAACTGAGGCTTTTCGGTCCCAAGGTAAAAGGAGCAGAGAGCGTTCGGAAGATATTCGAAAAATGCAAGGAACTTGAGGGGGATGTCCAATGAGGTACGCGTACTACCCCGGGTGTTCCCTGGAAGGTACGGCCAAGGAATACGACCTGTCCACCCGGGCCACCTTCCGCGCGCTGGGTATTGAGCTGGAAGAACTCCCGGACTGGAGCTGCTGCGGGGCTAGTTCCGCGCATACAACCAACCACCTGCTGGCGGTAGCCCTTCCGACCAGGAACCTGGTCATCGCGGAAAAACAGGGTCTGGACCTGGTTGCCCCGTGTGCGGCTTGTTTTAACCGCCTGGTTACGGCCCAGCACAAGATGGAACAGGACGCCAGGTTGAAGGGTAAGGTGGAACAGGTAGTGGAAGGGGAGTACCAGGGTACCGTTAAAGTGAAAGCAGTGCTTGAGGTCCTGGCCACAGATTTCGGTGTAGAAAAGGTCCGGGAGATGGTTACCAAACCACTCAAGGGACTGCGGGTGGCTTCGTACTACGGGTGTCTCCTGGTGCGTCCCCCGGAAGTTACAAAGTTTGACGACCCTGAGAACCCCACTACCATGGATGCCCTGGTGGAGGCTTCAGGGGCCGAAGCTGTTATGTGGCCCCACAAGACAGAGTGCTGTGGTGGGAGTTTTGCCTTCGCCCGGGTGGATATCGTGGAAAAACTCTCCAATGATATTCTCGCTGCTGCCAAGTCTAACGGGGCGGACTGTATTGCTACTGCCTGCCCACTTTGTCAGGCCAACCTTGACATGCGCCAGAAGGCCATCGAAAAACAGTTCGGCACCACCTATAACATGCCCATTTATTACATTACCGAGCTTTTGGGCCTGGCGCTTGGTCTCGAGCCCCGTTCCCTTGGACTGGGCACACACATGGTGGAGTCCCTCCGCCTCCTGAGGGAGAAGGAGCTAGCTTGAATCCATCCACGCCAAATCAGATTCTCGGGGGCGATGATGTGTGATAAGGGTTGGAGTATTTTTGTGTTGGTGTGGTTCCAACATTGCGTCTACCGTTGACCTGGACCGGGTGCAGAAGGCCGTCGAAAAACTCACCAACGTGGTTCATGTCGAGCAGAACAAGTATACCTGTTCGGAACCTGGTCAGGCGCAGATTGTGGCGGGAATCCGGGAGCATAACCTTGACCGGGTGGTAGTTGCCGCCTGTTCCCCCCGGATGCACGAGAAAACCTTTCAACGTACTGTGGCCAAGGCGGGTTTGAATCCTTACCTCCTGGAAATTGCCAATATCCGGGAGCACTGCTCATGGGTGCACACAAGCGTGGAGGAAGCCACCCCCAAGGCCATTGACCTCCTTCGAGCCGCCGTGGCCAAGGTGATCAGGAATACTCCCCTCACTACTTCCACCATTCCTGTCGAAAAGCGGGCCCTGGTGATCGGTGGGGGGATCGCCGGGATCCAGGCGGCCCTAGATATTGCGGATGCCGGGCACCAGGTGGTCTTGGTTGAGAAAGAACCCACCATCGGCGGCCGGATGGCCCAACTTGACAAGACCTTTCCGACACTGGATTGTTCGGCCTGCATTCTCACCCCCAAGATGGTGGATGCAGCGCAGCATCCCAAGATCAGGCTCCTCACCTACGCCGAAATTGAGGAGGTTGGGGGTTACATCGGCAACTTTGAGGTTACCATCCGTAAGAAAGCGCGCTCGGTTAACGAGGACGTATGTACAGGGTGCGGAATTTGTTGGAGTAAATGCCCCAGTAAAGCCCCGAACGAGTTTGATTGTGGGCTGGGTGAGCGGAAGGCCATCTACATCCCCTTCCCCCAGGCGGTTCCCAATAAGCCGGTGATCGACCGCGAAAACTGCCGCTACTTCACCAAGGGCAAATGTGGGGTCTGCAAGAAGGTCTGCCCTGCCGGGGCGGTGGATTTTGAACAGGAAGACGAGCTGCTCCGGGAGAGGTTTGGGGCCATTGTCGTGGCTACCGGTTACGAGTTGTTCGACCATTCGGTTTACGGGGAATACGGGTACGGAAAATACCCCGATGTCATCACCGGCTTGGAGTTTGAGCGCTTGATAAACGCTTCCGGCCCGACGGGAGGTAAACTGAAACGGCCTTCCGACGGGAAGATCCCCAAGACCGTGGTCTTTGTCAAGTGTGTCGGCTCCCGCGACGAGGCCAAAGGCTTTCCATACTGTTCGCGGACGTGCTGTATGTACACTGCCAAACAGGCAATCCTCCTGCGGGAGAAAATGCCCGAGGCGGAAGCCTACGTTTTTTACATGGATGTGCGCACCCCTGGGAAGGGTTACGAAGAGTTTTACACCCGGGCTACAGAGGAATTCGGGGTCAACTACCTGCGGGGCCGGGTGGCCAGGATCTATCCCAAGGGGGATCAGCTCGTGGTTCGGGGTGAGGACACCCTTGTCGGCGCACAGGTCGAAATCGAAGCCGACCTGGTGGTCCTTGCGACGGCCATGGTCGCTCGCCGTGACGCGGCTGAATTGGCCCAGAGGATCGGCTTTTCCTACGACCAGTACCATTTCTTCACCGAGGCCCACCCGAAACTGCGCCCGGTGGAAACCAATACCGCCGGGGTTTTCCTGGCCGGTGCCTGCCAGGGCCCCAAGGATATTCCCGATACCGTGGCCCAGGCGAGTGCGGCGGCGGTCAAGGTGGCCATGCTTTTCTCGCGGGATGAGCTGGAAACCAACCCGATGGTGGCTACCGTGGATGAGGGTACCTGTTCGGGTTGTGAATGGTGTAAGCCCACCTGTCCCTATGGTGCCATCGATATCAAGACCATCGAAGAAAGGGTGGGCAAGAGGACCGTTTCACGCCGCGTGGCTACCGTGAACACCGGCCTCTGCCAGGGGTGCGGCGCCTGTACGGTGGCCTGCCGGTCAGGGGCGATGAACCTGAAGGGATTCACCAACGAACAAATTCTGGCGGAGGTTGAAGCCATATGTCTGTAGAACGGGCGGGAACAGGGGTCAGCACCGCCGGTTGGGAACCGAAGATCATTGGGTTCTGCTGCAACTGGTGTTCGTACGCCGGGGCGGACCTGGCCGGGACCAGCCGGATCCCTTATCCTTGTAATATTCGCATCATTCGCGTTCCCTGTTCGGGCCGGGTCAACCCCCAATTCGTGCTCCGGGCCTTCCAGCGGGGGGCGGATGGTGTCCTGGTGGCCGGGTGTCACCCCGGTGATTGCCACTACTCAACAGGAAACTACTTCACACGGCGCCGGTTCTTGCTGGTGAAAAGGCTGTTGGAATACCTGGGGATCGAACCGCGCCGGTTCCAGGTACGCTGGATTTCTGGGTCCGAAGGGCAAAAGTTCGCCGATGTCGTGGCGGAAATAACCGAGCAGGTTAAAGCCCTGGGGCCAGCCAAGATGGATAAAATGAGGGATGTCATGTGAAGGAGAAACTCTCTGAACTGAAGGAGACGGTGGCACGCCTGCTGAAAGACCGTACGGTAGACTTTTTCATCGCCTACCAGGCCGGTCACAGCCAAGTGGAGCCCATACCCTTTTTTCTCACTACAGCTGAGCATGTGGAAAACCTCTTTTTGAACAACTTTTGCGCCCACAACCTCTCCAAGTACCTGCTGGATTACCTGGCCGGTGACGAGGTGGTGGGGGTTCTGGCCAAGGGTTGTGACCTTCGGGCATTGAAAAGGTTGTTAACCGACCACCGCGTGGAGCGAGGGCGGGTTTTCGTGGTTGGCCTCCCCTGCATTGGTATCTACGACCGGAAGAAGGTCCAGGAGGTCTACCCGGCTGGCCTGGTAGAGGTGGTTGAAGAGGGTGAAGAGGTCATTCTGCGGGGAGAAACAGGTGACAAACGAGTCCCAAGGAAGGAATACCTTCTCCCCCGGTGTCTGACCTGCCCGGACCACAATCCGGAATTCTACGATTTGCTGCTGGGGGAAAAGGTGGCGAACGGCCCGTTGGCTGAAGAGGATTACTCTGACGTCCGTGCCTTGGAGGAATGGGCCCCCGGTGAACGGCGCCGGTACTGGACCAGGCAGTTTGAACGGTGCCTGAGGTGTTATGCCTGCCGGAACGTCTGTCCGGCCTGTAACTGCCGGGTTTGTTGTTTTGATGTGGCCGAACCTCGATGGCTGGGCAAAGGTACCTCCCTGGATGAGCAGGAAATGTTCCATTTTACCCGGGCCATGCATGTGGCCGGACGGTGTACGGGGTGCGGGGAATGCGAACGGGTTTGTCCTGTCAACATTCCCCTCATGAAGCTGAACAAGAAACTGGCCAAGGATATCGGTGCACTGTTCCATGTCCCTCAGGCCGAGATTCCCACGGAAGTGGAACCGTTGGGCCAATTTCGTTTGGGCGACCCGGATGAATTTAACTAACCGGTAGAAGGTGGTCTTGTCTGATGACGAAAGTGCTGCCTCAAGGAAAACTTAAGGATTTTCTGAAGGATACCATGGATAAGTACTCCCTGGTGGCCCCGGTGCGGGAAGACGGGGTGGTGGTTCTCAAGCCGACTGCCGACCCCGAGGCCGTGGTCACAGACTACCTCAACACGGTCACTTCCCCCAAGGATTTTTTCTTCCCGCAAACAGAGAGGATGTTCCGTTTTCAAAAAACAGAAGGGAAGATCCGGGTGGAAGAGACCACTTGGCAGGGGAAAAGGGTAATCTTCGGGGTCCGGCCCTGTGACCTTGGGAGCCTGGAACTTATCGACCGTGTCTTCCAGGAAGGGGAATACGAGGAAACTTACTACCTCGCCCGGCGCGAAAACACCACGGTGGTTGGCCTGGCCTGTAGCAGCCCAGGACCCACCTGTTTCTGCACGACCTTCGGGATCACCCCGGGGTCACCTGAAGGCGCTGATCTCATGCTTTACCCTGATGGAGAAGGGTTTGTGGTGGAGGTCCTGACTGAAAAAGGAGAGGCCCTGGCCCAACAAACCGAAACCCTCCTAGAGGATCAGGACGTTGACCTTGCGGAAGTTAAGGGGCGATTTGAAGGCCTCAAGGTTCCTCTGGGTGATCACCTCAGCGTAGATGGTGTAGCTGCCAAACTGGACGGAATGTTTGAACACCCCGTCTGGGCGGAGTTATCACCGCGGTGCTTGGGTTGTGGAATCTGCACCTACCTGTGTCCGACGTGCCACTGCTTCGGCATGACCGATGAAGTGCGCGGTGACCAGGGTGTTCGTTTGCGGTGCTGGGATTCGTGCCAGTTCTCGGATTTCACCAGGATGGCAGGCGGGCACAACCCGCGGCCCACAAAAAAGGAGCGGGTGCGCCAACGCTTCATGCATAAGCTTAACTACTACGTGCACCGGTTCGGAAGATACCTCTGCACCGGGTGCGGCCGGTGCCTGGAAAAATGCCCGGTCGGCCTGACCATGGTCCATGTCATCGAGAAGGTCAACGACTCCGGGACAAGGGAGGTGGCCGTAAATGAGTAAAAACCCCATGGTTCCAAACCCAGCCACCATCACGAAAATCACTTCGGAAACAGGGAGCGGGGACGTAAAAACCTTCAGGGTGGTCTTTGACGATCCATCCCTGGCCGAGGGTTTCACCTATAGGTCTGGACAGTGTGCGATGCTGTCGGTCTTTGGTGTTGGTGAGTGCATGATTTCCATCACTTCGACCCCTACCCGGCCGGGTTTCCTCGAATTCAGTGTGAAGAAGGTGGGCCGGGTAACAGACGCCCTTCACGAGGCCCGGGAGGGTGACAAGATCGGACTCCGGGGGCCGTACGGGAATTGCTTCCCCTTGGAGAAGATGAAAGGGAAAAACCTGGTTTTTGTCGGGGGTGGAATCGGGCTGGCCCCACTGCGTTCGCTGATAAATAATGTGCTGGATAACCGAAAAGAATACGGACGGGTGGATATTATTTACGGTGCCCGTTCCCCACAGGATCTGGTTTTCAAGGAGGAATTGTTCCAGAACTGGCCGAAATACCAAGACACGCACGTGTACGTAACTGTTGACGCGGGGGATGAGGAGTGGAAGGGCCCGGTGGGATTTGTCCCACCCTACCTGGAGGAGATCAACCCTTCGCCCGAAGGTGCGGTGGCTGTGACCTGTGGGCCACCGGTAATGATCAAATTTGTATTGCAGTCATTGGCCAAGATGGGTTATACTGATGACCAGATAATAACTACCCTGGAAATGAAGATGCAGTGCGGGATCGGGAAATGTGGTCGCTGCAACATCGGGGATAAGTACGTCTGCGTCGATGGTCCCGTCTTCTCTGTGGACCAACTGCAGGCTCTGCCCGACGAATTCTGAGGGAGTACTTACCCCGGCCGGGAGAACGTTACTTGTTGAGGTGGGTGCTGCGGTGGAAGCAAAGCCGAAGATACCAGGGCTTCTGTCTGAAGTCTCTGAAGACCTTGAGCTGGTCGAGGGCAAGATCCGGAATACCCTTGAAAATGAAGACGCGCTCCTGAACGAAGTGGCCCTTCACTTGTTAAAGGCCGGAGGAAAAAGGCTTCGACCGGCACTGGTACTCCTGGCCGGAAAATTCAACTCCTACGACCTGGAAAAACTGGTTCCGCTGGCGGCGGCCGTTGAACTGATCCACATGGCGACCCTGGTCCATGATGATGTTATTGATGGGGCTTTCATCAGGCGGGGATGGCCTACCATCAATGCCAAGTGGAATGAAGAGATTTCGATCCTTATTGGTGATTACCTGTTTGCCCATGCCTTTTCTTTACTTTCTGCCCAGGGTGATAACCGGGTGGTAAACCTCATGGCGAAAGTCGTATATGAAATGTCCACCGGGGAAATCGATCAGCTTTCGAGTGCTTGCCGCCTGGACCAGTCTGAGCGGGATTACCTGGAGAGGATTGAGAAGAAGACTTCTCTTTTTATTGCCAAGTGCTGTGAGCTGGGGGCCCTGGCCTCCGGGGCCAGTGTCGAACACTGTCAGGCCTTGGAGAGGTACGGTTATGGGGTTGGAATGGGCTACCAGATCATTGACGACATCCTCGACTTTACCTCGACTGCCGAGCGCCTGGGAAAGCCGGTGGGGAGTGACCTAAGGGGTGGGGTGCTGACCCTGCCGGTCATCTATTCCCTTCGGGTTTCTAAGGAGCGTGACCGCCTGGCCCTGTTACTGGACAACCCCATCGGGGAGGAAGAGATTGAGGAGGTTGTTTCCATCCTGAAGAGAAGCGGTTCTTTTGACTACTCCTACGATATGGCTGGAAGTTTTATCAGCCAGGCGAAAGAGCAGTTGATGGTCTTGCCGGAGGGTTCGACCCGCAATACCCTTCGTGAAGTGGCCGATTTTGTCCTCAGGCGGGATTTCTGAGGGTAGACGGTTCGTTTTGGGAGGAAAAGATTCATGGGGGTAGGTGAAACCGCGTGCGAAATGTCAAAGGACGCATGGCATGTGGTTTTTTTATGGGTTCATGTTTATAACTATTTTAAATAAACTTGAGTTGAGCTTATGTCAGGCCGAAAGAGGTGCTCTGTGCCGGTGCCTTGTCTTTTATCGCCGATAATTTGCTACCCCGGGGGCTCCGGGTGAGTAAATTGCTGGGGCTGAATTTATTCTCGTTGGCCTGGAACTGATAAAGAGACAGCGAAGTTTTTCCTCAGGAGGTGAGAGTGCCAATGGGTGAGCTGAAATGTTGCGTGGTCCAGGACCTGCTGGCGGCTTTTCTAGATGGAAAGGTGCAGCCGGAAACTGACCGGGAAATCACTTATCACTTGGCCTCGTGCGCGGCATGCCGGAAACTAGCCGTGGACCTCAAGCCGGGCTGGGAACTGCCGAAAGACCTGGAAAAACCAGCGCAAGGAGGAGAAGAGGGAAGGACAGAGCTGAAGGCAACAAGGAGAAGAAGCTCGGCCTTGACACTGGGAGTAATCCTGATCATTTTTTCCCTGGTAGTTGTAAGCGGTCTCGGGGTATTTGAGTTTTTCAAGGTCTCTGACATCCCGGTCTGGCTTAAGGCTGTCTTTGCTGCGGCTTTGCTGGGAACGGGGATCATCCTTACGGTTTTAATTGTTGAAAGAATAAGGGAGCAAAGGAGTGAAAAGGATGATTTTGGTAAGTACTGAAAGCGTACCGGGTAGAGAAACTGCAGAGGCACTGGGACTGGTGCGCGGCAGCACGATCCGGGCCAAACACCTGGGCAAGGACATTCTGGCCGTTTTCAGGACACTGGTTGGTGGAGAGATCAGGGAATATACTGAAATGCTGGATGAGGCCCGTAGCAGGGCGGTCCAGCGCATGGTCGCCCAGGCTGAGTCCATGGGTGCTGATGCTATTGTCAACATTCGTTTCAGTACCTCTTACGTTCTTTCCGGGGCGGCCGAGATCATGGCTTACGGGACAGCTGTTAAACTCAAGTAACCAGCGCCTTTTCTTGTGGGCCAGGATTTTTGCGGCCATCATTGACCTCCGCGGGGGGGTCTTTCTTTTTGTCCGCGGTTGGCCGGGCAGGGCTTCTTTTCCGGGCCGGTTTGGTTGGGGAATTTAGGAAAGAGAAAAAATCCTGGGAACCGTGGGTGGTGGGGGGATGGTTTTCAATAAAAATAGTTCTCGATGGAGAAACTACTTAAGGTGGTAGGCATTTGGGGGAAGAGGAAGACGGGCTGCCCATGTTGCCAAAACGGGACACCACCCTGGAGAATGGAAATTGCCCATGGTTCATATTTTCACGGGGCGTGTGAACGCAGGAACAAGACCGGGCCTGCATGGGGAGCAACATGTGCAGGAAGTTTTCCATTGGGAGGCTGCAGGAAGGAGGGGCAATGTGCACGCCGTCTGCTGCATCAAACAAGTTCCCGATACCACCGAGGTAAAGATTAACCGTAAGACCGGTACCCTTGAACGTAAAGGTGTTCCGTCAATCATTAACCCCTACGATGTCCACGGGGTAGAAGAGGCGGTTCGCCTCAAGGAAAAGTACGGCGGTACCGTCACCCTGCTCAGCATGGGTCCACCCCAGGCACGGGACGCATTGAAGAAAGCGATGACCTTTGGTGCCGACAGGGCGATCCTCCTTTCGAGCCGGGTCTTTGCCGGCTCGGATACCCTGGCCACGAGCTATATCTTGGCAGAAGCACTGGAGAAGATTGATGCCGAAGAGAGGATTGACCTGATCTTTTGTGGGAAACAGGCTATTGATGGGGACACGGCCCAGGTAGGACCGGGTATTGCCACCCGGACGGGGGTTTCCCAACTTACCTATGTCATGGAGATTGAAGCTGTTGACTTTACCAAGGGGGAGATCATCGTCCAGCGCAAGCTCCACGGTGCCCGGGAAAGGGTAAGGGCACGCCTCCCGGCTTTGCTGACGGTGGTTAAGGAAATAAACGAGCTGCGCCGGGCTTCGCTTCCCAACATGATCAAAGCGGCCCGGTCCGAAATCGAGGTCTGGGATGAAAAGGACCTTGATGGTGAAGTTGAAAGAATGGGGCTCAAAGGGTCACCGACGGCGGTGACGAAAATTTTCCCGCCCGCACCGCGTGACCGTGGTGAAATTATTGCCCGGGAGGGGGATGACCCCGAGGAAGCTGCTGCCAGGCTGGTTGAACTCTTGGTGGTGGAGAAGGTTATTGCTGACATCTAGACTGTAAGATTGTCTGTTTCCTCTGCTTTGTTGCCGTGAGGCCTGGGCCAAGGGTTGATTCCGGACGAGCAGGGTTCATGGTCCAAGGTGGGGCTGGCACGGCTGTGCTGAAGACGGCCTGGGGATCGAAGCGAAGGACGGTATGGTGAACTTCGGTTTGGAGGATGGTGTGCTGGTGCGCCGGTTGAGAAGGGCTTACAGGAGAGCTGCAGTAAGGGGTTACAAGCCGCCTGCGGCTGCGGAAAGCTACCGGGGAGTATGGGTTCTTGTGGAGCAGACTGCTGGTGAGGGCGCCCCAGTCTCCTGGGAACTGATGGGGGTGGGAACAAAGCTGGCTTCTGAGCTCGGGGTGCCGCTGGAAGCGGTAGTTCTTGGGGATGGGGTAGAACACCTGGCCGGCGAGGCCATTGCCTACGGGGCGAAAAAGGTCTACCTGGTAGATGACCCGGTACTGGCCACGTACCGTACTTACCCTTACACCAGGGCCACCGTCGACCTGGTGAGGAAGTACCGGCCCGAAATTCTGCTCATGGGGGCGACCACCTTCGGCAGGGACTTGTCTGGGGCAGTGGCCACGGAACTGGAGACCGGTCTCACCGCTGACTGTACCAGGCTTGAAGTTGACCCGGAAACACGCCTTCTCAAGCAGACCAGGCCTGCCTTTGGCGGCAACGTGATGGCCACCATCATCTGCAAGAAGCACCGCCCCCAGATGGCAACAGTGCGGCCGCGGGTGATGGAGATGCCCAAAAAAGATGGATCACGTTCCGGGGAGGTTGTGCGTGAAGACCTCTTTCTTGCCGAAGACGAGATTGGAACCTGGGTGCTCGAGACCATCGAGGAAAAGGGAAAAGCTGTCTACCTGGATAAAGCCGAGGTGATCGTGGCCGGCGGGAAAGGTCTCGGTGATGCGGCCAATTTCGAGCTCTTGAAGGAACTGGCCGATGTCTTGGGAGGGACCCTGGGGGCCTCACGGGCGGCGGTGGATGCCGGATGGATCTCAGCGGAACACCAGGTAGGGCAGACGGGGATCACGGTGCGTCCCAAGGTGTATTTTGCCATTGGTATTTCGGGAGCAGTTCAGCACCTGGTGGGGATGCAGACCTCTGATGTCATCGTTGCCATCAACAACGACCCGAAGGCTCCAATCTTCAAAGTGGCTACTTACGGTATCATAGGTGACCTCTTTGAGATTGTACCGGCTTTGACCAGAGAGTTTAAAGCAAAGTTAAGTTCGCCGAGAGCCGGGGCGAAAGGGGGAAGACCGTGGACGAAAAGTTTGATGCTGCGGTAGTCGGAGCCGGTCCGGCAGGTATTTCGGCGGCGCTAACCATGGCCCGGGCGGGGATGAAAGTCGTGGTCTTGGAACGGGGCGAGTACCCCGGCTCCAAGAACGTCATGGGCGGGGTTATCTACCGGCATGCGACTGAGGAACTAGTTCCCGAGTTCTGGAAAGAAGCCCCTCTTGAACGAAATGTCATTGAAAAGAGGCTCTGGCTTTTGGATGATGACTCGGCCGTTACGGCAGGGTACAGAAACCCGGTGTACAAGGACCAGCCCAATGCCTTTACGGTGCTCCGGGCGAAGTTTGACCGGTGGTACGCCGACCGGGCCCAGGAAGCAGGAGCCCTGGTGATTAGCGAGACAGTGGTAGAAGACTTTCTCTATGAAGACGGGCGCATCGTGGGGGTCAGGACTGACCGTGAAGACGGTGATCTCCGGGCCGACGTGGTGGTGCTGGCAGAGGGGGTCAACGCCCTCCTGGCGAGGAAAGCAGGGATGCGCGGGGATATCCCACCACAGCACCTGGCGGTCGGGGTGAAAGAGGTGGTTTTTCTTCCCAAGGAAAGGATCGAGGACCGGTTTAATCTCGAGGAAGACGAAGGGGTCAGCATCGAGATTGTCGGCGCAGCAACCCGAGGGTTGGTAGGAACCGGGTTTATCTATACCAACCGGGATTCTATCTCCATCGGCTTTGGGGCCCTACTTTCCGACATCATCCAAGCTGAGATCAGTCCCAATGACATCCTGGAAGGATTGAAAAATCACCCCGTGGTCAAACCCCTGATTGAAGGGGGCGAAAGCAAGGAATACGCGGCCCACCTGATCCCAGAAGGGGGCTACCGCAACATCCCCAAACTGGTCCGAGACGGCCTGATGGTGGTGGGGGATGCGGCGATGCTGGTTAATGCGATTCACGGCGAGGGTTCCAATATGGCCGCCACCTCCGGCCGGCTGGCCGGGGAAACAGCTGTTGAGGCTTGGGATGCCGGAGAGTTTTCGGAGGAATTCTTATCGGCTTACCGGCGCAGGCTGGAGAAAACCTATGTTCTCCAGGATTTGAGAAAGTACCGGAATACCATGAGCTTTTTTGAAGAAAACCCCCAGTTTTTCAGCAAGTATCCGCGGTTGGTTAACGAGGTTGCCTACCAGTTTGTGACCGTGGACGGGGTGCCAAAAAAGAAGAAACAGGCCGAAATCCTGAAGCGAATTCGCGCAGAAATCTCGCTGGCTGGAATTGGGTGGGACCTTTTCCGTGCCTGGAGGGTGATGGGTTGATGAAGGTAGAAGACAAGCTTTACTGGAACCGCTACCGGCCCGATAACCACTCCCACCTGGAAATTGCCGACCCAAAAGCCTGCCTGGAAAAGTGTGACATGAAACCCTGTACCTATATCTGTCCGGCCGAGGTTTACGCCTGGAACGAGGAGAGGGAACAGATCATCATGGCCTACGAAGGGTGCCTGGAGTGTGGAGCCTGCCTCTACGGGTGTCCCTACAGCAACATTGACTGGGGTAACCCCAGGGGCGGGTACGGGGTTATGTATAAGTTCGGTTAGCCGTCGTCCGAATGCGGACGAGACCGGGTTTTTATCCCGGGGCTAGAGCACCTGGACTTCTTTTCCGTAGGGTCAAAACCAGACCAGCGACATCACGCGTCTGCCGGGCCTTTCAAGCGGCCCGGCGGATTTTTTCGGGAGGTGTAATGTAGACCTCAATATCACCACCGCACATCGCTTGCTGCACACCATGCTGCGCAAGGGATTTGTGTACCAGGACCAGGCCACAGGTAAGTACGGCCTCGGCCTCAAGAATCTCCAGTTAGGGGCAGCGGCGATAAAATCCATCAACATCAGGTCTATCGCCCGACCTTATCTTGAATATGTTGTTGAACAGTGCAATGAAACCACCAACCTTGTGGTTTTCGATGCCGGCGACGCCGTCTACGTAGACCAGATGGAGTCCTCCAGCATGGTCAAAACCATGGCCGAGACAGGGGCACGTCTTCCTGCCTACTGCACCGGTGGAGGGAAAGCCCTCCTGGCTTACCGAGACCCGAAAGAGGTAGAGGAACTGTACGGAACCGGGCCTTTGGAAACCTTCACCGAGAAAACCATCAAGTCGGTTCAGGAACTCAAGCAGGTCCTCAACAGGATCCGGATCGCGGGCTATGCTGTGGATGACGAAGAACGGGAAATAGGGGTGAAGTGTGTGGCAGCACCCATTTTCGACCTTACCGGCCAGGCTATTGCCGCCCTTAGTGTTTCCGGGCCTAGTTTTCGGTTGACTGACCGGGTCATCAACCAAAAGATCGCACAACTTGTTATGGAAACGTCGGCCATCCTGTCCAGGTCCCTTGGGTACGAAAAAGAAGGGGACCTCGCGGGCAGAAGGACCAGAGCCGGGAGGGAAGCCAGCAGTCTTGGGGCATTGATGAAAAGCAAGCAGGCCTGACAAGCAGGAAAAATCTGTCCAGGTAGAGCGATAGGACTGGATAAACCAGGAGCAACGAGGAGTTAAGCAAGGAAAGGTTGGGGTTGAAGTGTCCATGTTAAGGATCTATCCACCGGAGTTTAAGGTACGCGTTGACCGTGAGCTCTGTATCAGGTGCAAGCGTTGTGTCATGAATTGCGGCTGGAGTGCCCTGAGGTTCGAAGGCCGTGTCATTACCGATGACGATAACTGTGCAGGGTGTCACCGCTGTGTTTCCATTTGCCCGGAGGGGGCCGTAAACGTAGAAAAGAACCCGCTTCACTTCAAGGAAAACTCCAATTGGACCCCGAACATCAGGAAGAACATCTACAAGCAGGCGGAGACCGGTGGGATGTTGTTGACCGGCATGGGGAATGACCTCCCCTATCCCATCTACTGGGACCACTTGCTCCTTGATGCCTGCCAGGTGACCAATCCTTCCATTGATCCTTTGCGGGAGCCAATGGAACTCCGAACCTATCTCGGGCGCAAACACCCTGATGACGGATACTGAAGTTGTGGACCGTTATTTCCCATGAGGGTTGTAAGGGAACTGACAGGGTTATCGGAGCGGCAGATACGGTACTACGACAAGACTGGATTAATCTCTCCGCACCGGACGAAAGGTAACCAACGTCTTTTTTCGAGGGTAGACCTTGAAGGCCGGGCTTGATGGGATCAAGAACAAGATCCTTCCACCAGAACCGGTGAACCAGAACATCTACGAGATGAGCGCCGCCGAAAGGGAGGAATTAGGGATCCAGAGCTTACCGGGTAGTCTAGGTGAGGCCCTGGAAGAACTTAAGGGGAGTGAACTTATCAAGTCGGCCCTCGGCGACCACATCTTCGAGCATTTTGTGGAAGCCAAGGAAATCGAGTGGGACGTCTACCGGACTCAGGTTCACCCCTGGGAACTGGAGCAGTATCTGTCGGCCTACTGAGGGCCGGAAAGTAAAGTGAAGGGGTTGTTACCGTGACGTCTCGAAGGGCAATCATCATGGGGCAAGATGCCAGACTGAAGGATGCCCTCCTGCGGGCAGTGAAGACTCTGGGTTATACCGTGGTCCAACCCTCGGGATATGATTCCCTTCTCGAGAAGGTCCGGAGGGAACCTGTTGAACTCGTTCTGCTCGAGGCGTCAGGGGAAGGTGCTTTACCGGTAGCGTTAGAGATTTACTCTGAGGCATTGGCCCCTGTGGTGTGGTTTACCCGTAACTGGTCTGAAGAGTTGGTGCGTCAGGCCCTCGAAGCCAGGGTCCTCGGAGTAGTGGAGATTGGTGAAAAAGTGGACGTCTGGGCTTTTGAATTTGCCGTCGGACTGGCCGGAATGGTCTTCGAGGAGAGGAAAGCCCTGCTTAAGAAGGTCGAGGAGCTCAAGGAAGACCTGGAGACCAGGAAACTGGTAGAACGTGCCAAGGGGGTCTTGATGGACCAGTTCGGGCTCAAGGATTCAGAAGCGTATCGCCGGCTGCAGCGTCAGGCCATGAATACCCGCAAGCCCCTTAAGGAAGTGGCTTAGGCTGTTCTAATGGTCCGGTACCTGGGTGGGGAAGAGAGTACCAAGAAGCCGAAACAGGGCTAGGTGTTTCGTTATTCCCTCTCCAACCCCCACAATCCCAAGCCTGCTGCCCGGGCCTTTCTCTGGAGTTCCAGGAAAAGTTCAGCATGGCGCACATTGGGAGGGACCGTCATGATCTGGGCATAGCCCCGGCCAACCAGCTCGGCGTTAACAAAGGTCCCGTCAGATAGATAAACATAAGCCAGCAGCCGACCGTACTTGTCGCGGACCTCGACGTCGAAAGCCAGAAAGACCTGCCGGCGGCCCACGAGGTCCTCGGTGAAGGCAGCTGCCTCTTTTCCGTAAGCCTCCACGGTTTTTTGCGGGTGTTTTGTTTCTGGCGCATCGACCCCGATGAGACGGACCCTTTCCCTTCCGGCCACCTGGAATTGCTTACCTGCCTGGGAAATGATGTAGCGGTGGTCTGACCAAGGTCCTGTGGGCGTTAAACGGCGCGAGTTGGGGTTAAAGCGGACGATGATGGTATCACCGTCCACGACGCGTTCCACCAGGCCAGAGACATAACCGGCGAGCTGCCCGGGTGTGACTGAAACCAGGGCCTGGGCTTTTTCATCTTCCGGGGTTCGGCCAAGATGATTCTCTTTTACGCCTCTCATGCCCCCCGAGATGAGGTACAGACCCACAAAGAGCAGGGATAGAATAAGGAGAACCAGCAGCAAGTTTGTAGGTGGACGTTTTCTCTGTGGTCGCATTCTACTGTCTCCCGGCCTAGGCTTTTTTCGCCTGCCGACCCACTCGGCAGCTTTCTTGTGGTCCAGTACGGCGAGCACCCTTCGACTATGCGGGTTGGCGCGCATGGAGAATGACGAACCCAGCCAGCATACCACTTGATGATACATAATTCCAGGGCAATACCGGTGATACCTCCCCCTTCCCGGCTTATTTAAACTGGTAAGTGGTCTGAGCACTGTGGTTGCGGCATAAGAATATGGCGGATTGCTGCGCGCAGGTTAACTCCAATCAACCAGACCCCTCCTTGACCCTCCACGCGCTGAGAATGGGAGCTCTGACAGTCCCATGTGTTCCGTTGGAGACGGTCTTCGGGCCCCAGACCGGGGAACCGGGGAACAGGGGGACGGGTGGGGGAGTAAGCTGGGACGATCGGGAAAGGGGGTACAAAAGGGTGGAGGCAGATGGGATCTTAAACCTACTTTTCGGGGAATCCTTCAGCGGCCTGATTTTTATTGCCACCCTAACCTTTGTCGTCACCCAGAAGATTAAACAACTCTTAGGGAAATACGTGCCGAACGGGGAAAAGCACGGAGACCTGATTGCCATCACCATTGGTGTCATTTACTGCTTGATTTCGGGAACTTCCTACCTTTCAGCCAGGGGGATGAAGTTTGCCGTGCCCTGGGGGGTGTACGTGGACCAGATTTTCTCAGGCCTCATTGTCGCCTTCATTGCCGGGATGGAAAGGAACCTGGCCAAAAAGGCCGGCCTGGTGGATACGAAGCTCTTCTAGACTGCACCAGGGCAGGGATCTTGTTCCTGGGGAAGAATAGAAGTATTGAAGAAACGAGAAGAGAAGACAGTGACTGCCACCGGGGAGATGAATTCTGCCCATACTGGTTTTTGGGGCCAGTCCTTGGGCTTGGTGAGCCGGTGTGCCTTGGGACAAGCTGTACCGGCTGTGGCCGACCAGGTAGCTAATGACAAGCCAGTAGCCAGTGGTGCCTGGATGTTCACACAGTGGTGGTTCATGGGTATGCTCAAAGGCCTGGGCTGCTCCTGAGAGACCGGTCAAGCTGCGGGGACGACAAGGGGGAGGCGATACTGTACTGTGAACGACAAGACGACGGTCATGCAGCGGCTGGAAGACCAGAAAGTGGTGGCCATTCTGCGGGGGGTTCCGCCTTCCCGGGTCCGGGATGTTGCCATGATCTTGGTTGGAGAGGGGATTACCAACATCGAAGTAACCTTCTCCACCTTCGATGCCTCCCGTTCCCTGGAGGAACTGGTAGCCATGAGGAAGGAGACAGGCCTTCTCGTTGGAGCGGGGACGGTGGTGGAGGCCGAGACCGCCAGGGCGGCTCTCTTTTCAGGGGCCGACTTTATCGTGGCTCCTCATTTTGTTCCCGAGGTGATTGAGTTCTGCCACCGTTACGACAAGGTGGTTATTCCGGGGGCTTTCAGCCCAACAGAGGTGGCGGCGTGCGGGGCTGCCGGTGCCACCTATATCAAGTTATTCCCGGCCCAGGCGGTCGGACCGTCGTATCTCAAGTCCTTGCTTGGGCCCTATCCATGGGCCCGGTTGATGGTAACCGGGGGGATCACCCCTGAAAACGGCCAGGACTACCTAAAGGCGGGGGCCAGGATCCTGGGTGTTGGGGGATACCTGACAAGGGGAATCGACTGGGAAAACCCGTCCTGGGACCTCTTGAAGGAACGGGTGGCCAGGATAGCCAGGCTTGTCGGGAGATAGGTTTTTTGCCTAACCTGCCGGGGTGAGCTTTTTTTTGGGGGGTCGTTTTATTGCCGCAGGTAGTTACCATGGGAGAGACAATGGTTTTGTTTGTACCCGACAAGAACCTTCCGCTGCGATATGTTCACCGGTTTGAAAAAAGGGTTGGTGGGGCGGAATCCAACGTGGCCATTGCCCTTGTGCGCTTCGGCCACTCGGTAGGGTGGATAAGCAGGGTGGGAGACGACGAATTCGGCCGGTTTCTGCTCTCAAGCATCAGGGGTGAGGGGGTTGACGTATCCCAGGTAAAGGTTGATCCTGGGGCTCCGACAGGGATCTATTTCAAGGAGCGACGCGGGCCGGGAAGGGAAAAGGTTTACTACTACCGGTCCAATTCGGCAGCCAGCAGAATCCAGCCTAGTGATCTTGACCCTGATTACCTCAAGTCCGCCCGCTTTATTCACCTCACCGGGATTACCCCGGCCTTGAGTGCAAGCTGCCGCCGGGCTGTTTTCGAGGCCCTAAAGACGGCACGAGACGCCGGGGTTACCGTGTCTTTTGATTTTAATATTCGCCTTCCCCTCTGGAAAGGGGAGGAGACCCGGGATATGCTCCTGGAAATTGCCCGCAAAAGCGACCTGGTCTTTATTAACCACCAGGAGGCCGAGATCCTATTTGGAACCCGGGAACCGGAAGAGGTTTTACCACGACTTCTGGAAGGGAGATGCTGTACGGCCATCATGAAGCTGGGTGCACAAGGTGCCGTGGCGAAAACCCATGAAGAGGAGGTTTTTGAGCCCGCCCGGAGGGTCGAGGAGATCGTTGATACCGTTGGGGCGGGGGATAGTTTTGCGGCCGGGGTCCTGGCGGGGAAGCTCCGCGGGTATGCACTGGCCGACTGTTTGAAACTTGCAAACACCACGGCGGCCATGGTTCTGGGGACAGAAGGAGACTACGAATCACTCCCTCGATCCTTTGAAGAGGTTGTCTCCCTGGCTTTTGGAGGTCGGAAATAGAGGATATGAGAGGACATTAATTAGAAAAGGAAATACATGGTACAGAGTCAAGGGCGTTGAGGTGCTCTCCGGGGAGGGTTTAGGTGTTCAAAGGGTTTCAAGCGGGAAGGCTGGGTGGTAAGCCAAGATAAGCTTCGCCAGGTTCCGAAGGAAGTGGACCCGGGGATCCGGGTTATTTTTGTTGCCTGTGATTTTTGGCTTGCAGGGGACCTGGAAGGATAGCTTAATTTGGATCTGGGCCTGCAGGTACCCTGAAAGGTTATTTGCAGACGGTTGTAGAAACCTAGTGTAATAATTACGTTTCATGTCAATTGAAAACCCGTTCCAGGGACGGAGTGCGTGGAAATGCTCGAGCAGCTGGCCTTTTTAAGCATCAAAGACATCATTATTGCTCTTATAGACGTCGCCATCGTGGCCTACGTGGTCTACAGGGGGATCATCCTCATCCGGGGGACCAGGGCAGTACAGCTCATCAAGGGCATCGTAGTCTTGGTCATTGCCACTACGGTCAGTGACTGGCTGAACCTGGTTACCTTTAACTGGCTTTTACGCAATGTTGAGGTGATGCTTTTAATCGCTCTCCCCATTGTTTTTCAGCCGGAGTTGAGGCGGGCCCTGGAACAACTCGGGCGCGGAAAACTCATCGCGGGAGGCCTTTTTGCCTTTGGTGAAGAGGGTGTCGATGAACTGGTCAAGGAAGTGGTAGGGGCGGTTGAAGCCTTGAGCAAGGAAAAGTACGGGGCCCTGATTGTCCTCGAAAGGGAAACAGGGCTCTCTGATATCATAGAATCAGGGACGAAAATTGAAGGATTGGTTTCAGCTGGGTTATTGGTCAACATTTTTATGCCGAGATCACCTTTACACGACGGAGCCGTAATCATCCGTGGCAACCGGTTGATGGCTGCAGGCTGTTTTCTTCCATTAACTGATGCTTCGTACGTTACCCAGGGCTTGGGGAGCCGGCACCGGGCTGCCATGGGGATTACAGAGGAGTCCGATGCACTGGCAGTGGTGGTTTCCGAGGAAACCGGGGCCATTTCCCTGGCCAACGGTGGGAAACTGATCCGCAATGTTGATGGTAAGACCCTGGGAGAGATGCTCAGGGCGATACTCAGGCCCAGGAAGCCTTCAAGTTTCGGGCTGTGGCAGCGGGGGTCTGGCTGATGGATAGGTGGTTGGAAAACAACCTCTTTGTAAGAATTCTCTCCGTTATCTTGGCCGTTTTCTTGTGGTTCCAGGTGGCCGGTGGGGAAAGCCTGGAGACAACGAAACGGATTGAAGGGGTTCCCTTGAGGTTGGTGAACCTTGGTGGGGATTTCGTGGTTTTGAATACCCCGCCAGAGACGGTGGAAATAGCGGTTCGGGGTCCGGGACAGCTCATCGGGAGGATGGACCGTGAAGGTTTTGCGGCCACTGTTGACCTTCGGGGGGCCCAGATTGGAACCCATTCCTACCTGGTGAGTGTTTCGGTTCCTAAAGGGGTTCAGCTCCTTGAGGTTTCACCGGGAAGTATTTCCCTGGAGGTGGATGTTTTGATGGCCAGGGAAATCCCGGTTCGGATCCAGCTTACGGGTTCAGTTGGTCGTGACTACCGGACCCACCCGATGCGTGTTAAACCAGAGGAGGTGTGGGTTGAAGGCCCCAGTAGTATTTTGAAATTGGTTGATACCGTTCGGGGCACCCTAGACATCACGGGGACCAAATCAGACCTTCAAACCGAGGTGGCCGTGGTTCCGGTAGACCGGCGTGGTTCTGAGATCAACGGCCTCGAGCTATCCCCTGCTAGTGTGAAGGTCATTATCCCTGTTGAGAAACTGCCCCCGGCAAAACGGGTGGCAGTGGTCCCGCAGATCACGGGTGAGCCGGCTGAAGGCTTCCGTTTCGTGTCAGACCCCTTGGTAGAGCCGGCACAGGTAACCATTCGTGGTCCAGAGGAAGTAATCAAGGACCTCGAGGAGATCAAAACAGAGCCGGTGGATATCAGCGGCGCCCGGGGGAATGTTTCTGCCGAAACCAAGCTCATCCTGCCGGAAGGGGTTGCCAGCGCTGAACCTGAAGACGTCATGGTTCTGGTTGAAATCCTTGAGGATGTTCAGGAGAAATCATGGGAGAACCTCCCGGTGGAAATACGGAATCTTCCCGAGGGGATGGAAGCGGAACTGGGTGTTCAAGAGATTAAAGTAAGTTTGGTTGGGCCGGTGGACGTGATGGGCGGTCTGACTGCTGCCGACCTCAAGCCTTACGTGGACGCATCTGGGTTGGCGGCTGGAGAGCACCTGGTCCCGGTGGAATTGGTGCTACCGGAAGAAATTATTTCGGTGGTGATGGAGCCCGAGGAAGTAGGGCTGAAACTGGCTCCCGAGGTTGAAGGACCGCCTGAAGGACAGGAGGCGCCGCCTGAAGGGGAGCCTTCGGAAGGCGGAGACACCGCCCAGCCAGAACCTGCACCTGGTGACGATGCCGGGGATACCCTCGGTGTTCGGGGTGGAAAAGGGACGGTCGAATAGGGTTAACATCGCTTGTGGAGAGGGATTGTCAGATGACGAGATTGTTCGGAACCGACGGTGTACGCGGCATCGCCAATGATGACCTTACCCCGGAACTGGCCTTCCGGTTGGGCCGGGCCGGTTGTGAAATACTACGCAACGGCACGGCCAGACCCGTCATTCTGGTGGGAAAGGATACGCGTCTTTCCGGGGGGATGCTCGAAGGGGCCTTGGTGGCTGGGATTTGTTCTGCCGGGGGGGATGCGGTCTTGCTGGGTACCATTACCACCCCGGCGGTGGCTTACCTGGTAGCCGCCATGAAGGCTCAGGGTGGGGTGATGATTTCCGCTTCCCACAACCCGGCCGAATACAACGGGATCAAGTTCTTCGACCACAGAGGTTATAAACTGCCGGATGCAGTTGAGGACCGGCTGGAGGCCATGGTTAAGGCAGAGGATGATGAACTGCCTCGTCCCACGGGGAAGGGCCTGGGCCGGGTTGAAGAGGCAGAAGGTGCCCGGGAGAAGTATCTTCAGTACTTAATGGATTCGGTTGAGGTTGACCTGTCTGGCCTCAAGGTCGTGGTGGACTGTGCCAATGGTGCTGCTGCCGGCCTGGCCCCTGAGGTTCTCGAACGGTTGGGGGTCCTGGTTCATACCATAAACCATGAGCCCAACGGCCTCAATATCAACCTGAACTGCGGGTCTACAGACCCAAGGCACCTGGTTGGCGAAGTGATGGCACGGGGGGCGGACCTGGGGCTGGCTCTTGATGGTGATGCAGACCGCGTGATTGCGGTGGACGAAAAGGGCCGGATCGTGGACGGGGATCACATCATGGCCATCTGCGGTGTAGACCTCATGGAAAGGGGCAAGCTTGCGCACCGGACGGTGGTGGCCACGGTGATGAGCAACCTGGGTTTGGAGGTGGCCCTGAAAAAGGCCGGTGGCCGGATCCGGCGCACCCGGGTCGGGGACCGTTATGTTTTGGAGGAAATGGTGAAGAACGGTTTTGACCTCGGTGGGGAACAATCAGGCCACATTATTTTCCGGCGCTTGGCCACGACTGGAGACGGGATCTTGACCGCCCTGCAGCTTCTCCAGGTTCTGGTGCGAAAGGGGAAACCATTGTCAGAGCTGGCTTCACTGGTAGAAAGATTCCCCCAGGTTCTGGTTAACGTCAGGGTCAAGGGGAAAGAACTCCTGGCGGAAAACCAGCGCATCCGGGAGGCTGTGGCCCGGGCCGAGGAGGAACTGGGTGAGCTGGGCAGGATTGTCGTCCGACCTTCGGGGACAGAACCGGTGGTACGGGTGATGCTGGAAGGGAAGGACGAGGATAAACTGAAGGCCCTTGCAGATAGGGTAGCCTGCACCATCCGGAAGGAACTGGGTGGGGGCCCGGTTGAAGGGTAAGGAGTGGCTGGCTGACTGGCTCTTGGTTTCACACTTGGGGTCAGCCGCGTAGAATAGATTGAGAAAAATCCTGCTTCAAGAGGGGTAAGCAAGAGAGGGGATGCCGTGGCGAAATTCTTGATGGCTAAAGGGTGCGTTTTTGAGTAAACCTATCATTAGGGATTCGGCTGAGGGAAGAGTTACGAAAAAAAAGGGAAAAGCAACTGTCTAACCCTGTTGTGCACCGGGTTGGTTTCAAGCGCCTGGACTGGTACTGGTGAAAAGTACCAGTTGACGAGGATGGGGTTTATCGAAGTTTTCGGCGGATGCCCCACGGTTGTCCACGACCGTTAGGGTTCTACAAACCCTGTGAGCGATTACAGGAACAAAGGGAACCTGGTGGAAAAAGGTGACGTCTTGCCTTTCCCTGCCCTACAGTCGTGTCCCTCGGGTACTGGTGCTCCCGGGACACGATTTTTGTGCCCCGGGGGAACTGTCCCAGTGGTAATGACTGCTAGTTCCAAGACAGTGTAACAAGAAATGGAAAGGGGCACGATCTTGATGTGTGGAATAGTTGGGTACGTCGGGAAGGACGCTGCCCTGGACTACCTGGTCGACGGTTTGGCGCGTCTAGAGTACCGGGGATATGATTCGGCCGGGGTGGCTGTTCTGCAAAACGGTAAGATTAATATCAGGAAGAAAAAGGGCCGGCTTGAGACCCTGGAGGCCAGCCTCAATGGATTACCCAGGGGTATTACCGGTGTTGGCCATACCCGTTGGGCCACCCACGGTAAACCTTCAGATCGCAACGCCCACCCTCATACCGATTGTTCAGGTCGCTTTGCGGTGGTTCACAACGGGATCATTGAAAACTACCTCTCCCTGAAAGAATGGCTTCAATCAGAAGGCCATACTTTTCGTTCGGAGACCGATACCGAGGTCATCCCCCACCTCATCGAACACTATTACCAAGGGGACCTGGAGGAAGCCGTGCGGCAGGTGCGGGATAAGCTCGAGGGTTCTTACGCCCTGGTGGTCATCTCTGCGGAAGAACCGGGGAAACTGGTTACCGTCCGCCAGGAGAGCCCCCTGGTTGTCGGCCTGGGGCAGGGCGAAAACTACGTGGCTTCTGACATCCCGGCCTTGTTACCCTACACCAGGCAGGTCCTGATCCTGGATGACGGGGAGATGGCTTCCGTTTCCCCGGGTGGGGTGAGGATTAGTGATCGTGCAGGCAGGGAGGTAAAGAAAGAGGTCTTCGAGGTCCCTTGGGACGCGGTGATGGCGGAAAAACAGGGCTACGAACACTTTATGCTTAAAGAGATCCACGAACAACCCAAGGCCATCAGGGAGACCATGAGGGGCCGGGTCCGTGACGCGGAAGTGGTCCTGGATGAGTTAGGGTTGGATACCGGTCAACTGGCCAACATCCGCCGGATCTATGCGGTTGCCTGCGGAACCGCCTACCACGCAGGGTTGGTCGGGAAGTACTTGATCGAGAAAATGGCCCGGGTTCCGGTGGAAGCCGATCTGGCCTCTGAGTTCCGCTACCGCGACCTCCTTGTTGATGAAGGGACTTTGATGCTGGTAATCAGCCAGTCGGGTGAAACGGCCGACACCCTGGCTGCCCTTCGGGAAGGTAAGAAGAGGGGAGCCCGGGTAGTGGCCATTACCAATGTCGTGGGGAGTTCGGTGGCCCGAGAGGCTGACGATGTGATTTATACCTGGGCCGGTCCGGAAATCGCCGTGGCTTCTACGAAGGCTTATACCACCCAGCTCGTGTGCCTGGCCCTTTTCGCGGCCTACCTGGCCCAGGCACGTGGAACAGTCGGGAAAGAGGATTTGGGTGATTTCCTGGAGGAACTGACCCGACTGCCCGAGAAAGCGCAGGAAATCCTGGACCGGGAAGAAGCCATCAAGAGGTTTGCAAAAAAGTGTGCCCGCTGGGAGGATACCTTCTTCATCGGCCGTGGCCTGGATTATGCCGTTGCCCTGGAGGGGCAGCTTAAACTAAAGGAGATTTCCTACATCCATGCCGAGGCTTATGCTGCAGGGGAACTGAAGCACGGAACCCTGGCCCTGATCGTAGAGGGGGTTCCAGTGGTGGCGGTGGCCACCCAGCCGGGTCTTTTCGAGAAGATGGTCAGCAACATCACCGAAGTGAAAGCCCGGGGAGCTGAAGTGATCGCTGTCACCGGGGAAAACGGGCCCGAGATGGGCAAGTACGTGGACCACGTGATACCCATCCCCCAGACCCATCCCATGTTGACGGCTCCCCTGGCGGTGATCCCGCTCCAGCTGCTGGCCTACCACACGGCGGTAGAGAGGGGTTGTGATGTTGATAAGCCCAGGAACCTGGCCAAGAGTGTGACGGTGGAGTGAGGGGCCGTCAGGCTGCGGTGGACCCTGTCTCGATGGAATGACGCTGTGAAGTGAGTATAAAGTCGTGAACCGGGGCGGAAAGTTGTGAGCTGGATTGAAATGAAGGAAAGGGCGAGGAAAAGATGTGGCCTCGCCCTCACTTTTCTTAGATTTGAGCTAAGGTTTAGTTAGTGCCTGCCTCCTGGCAAGGATAAGCCTTATGAACCGTAATGCGCGGTGCATAGCGAGCGGGTCTTCGAAGGACCCGCTCCGCGTTTGTGTGCGCCCGGCATGGGCGTTGTCGCTAGGGTGAAAGTCCCGAACGGCGAAGGTAGCAGTAGCCGTGAGCTCAAGGCAAGGGTGTCTGCGGCGACGCAGAATCTGAAGGAAGCCGGCGGCAAGCCTCCGGCCCGAGGACCACGAACCCTAGGTGAGGCTAGTGGCAGCTGGATGAGCTTGCACAACAACGAAGCCCAAGCTCAATGGCTGCCAAGATGATTCAGCAGTACACCGGGGGAGAAGACTGGAGAGTGAAGGAAACAGCAACATGGACTTCTCTCTCCAGGGATTAAACAACCACATTATTTCGATAGTAACTTCTAAATACTGGCTAATTTCTGTATTTTCCAGAAGGAAATTTTTTGCAGCGCAGCGAATGCTGTTCCAAAAAAGGTGGTATAGAATAAGAGCCGAATGAGAAATGAAGATTTCTAAAGATCAAACCCTTAATGGTTTAAGAGCTCTAATTATATTTGACATTAAGTCTCTTATTCGACATTGCCCAAAAAAGTTAGGAGGACTGCATATGAACTTCAAACGCTTTGTTTATATCGCCGTGATGATGACGCTTATCTTTTTCGTCTTCACGGCATCTGGTTTGGCAGCACCAAGAGCGTTTCTTGATGGTGAACAGCTTTCGTTCGATGTCCCACCGATGATCGAAGGAGGCCGCACGCTGGTCCCCCTCCGGGGTATCTTTGAGGCCCTCGGTGCCGAAGTGGACTGGGATGGTTCTACCGGGACGGTTACGGCAGTCAAGAACGGGACGACGGTCATATTGACCATCGGCGTCAGGACGGCTTACAGGGATGGGACTCCAATTGAGCTGGACGTTCCCGCTAAAATAGTGAGCGGCAGAACTCTGGTGCCCTGCGCTTCGTCTCGGAATCCTTGGGGGCAGGCGTGGAGTGGATTGGAGAAACCCAGACTATCCTCATCACCTCGGCAGAGCCAAGCGCCGGCGGGAAGGAAGGCACTCTCAAGTGGGCGTATGAGACCGGAGGGTATATCCGTCACTGCCCTGCAATTGGGTCTGATGGGACGATTTATGCCGGTTCAGAGGACGGCTACCTCTACGCGTTAAACCCTGACGGCACCCTTAAGTGGCGGTATGAAGTCGGATACCAGGTACTGACCTTTCCTGTGATCGGGTTTGGTGGGACGATCTATTTCGGGGGAGCGGAGGATGTGTTTATCGACAACCTCCTCTATGCCCTGAACCCCGATGGCACCCTCAAGTGGCGGTATGAGGTTGAAGCCAAGGTGGATTCTCCTCCTGCGGTTGGGTCTGATGGGACGATTTATGTGACAGCAGGCTACAGTCTTTACGCCATAAGCCCCAACGGTACCCTCAAGTGGCGGTATGAGGTAGAAGGGGACCTGCCCGCTGCCTGGTCTTCTCCTGCGATTGGGTCTGATGGGACGATCTACTTCGGGGCATCGGAGAACACGTGGATCAACGATGACTACCTCTATGCCCTGAACCCCGACGGCACCCTCAAATGGAAGCATAAAACTGGAACGGTGAGTGCTTCTCCTGCGATTGGGCCTGATGGGACGATCTATATCGGGTCATGGGACCACTACCTCTATGCCCTGAACCCCGACGGCACCCTCAAGTGGCGGTATGATACCAGAGGACATCTAAACGCATCCCCTGTCATCGGGTCTGATGGGACGATCTATATTGCGGTACATGCTGATACCCCATATCCTATTCTCCTTGCTCTGAATACCGATGGCACCCTCAAGTGGGAGCATGTTGGCGTCCTCGGGAGTTCTTCTCCTGCGATTGGGTCTGATGGGACGATCTATATCCCTGGTTCCGGGGGGAGTTTCCTTGCTCTGAATCCCGACGACGGCACCCTCAAGTGGGACCACACCGCTGTAGGGGTAGTTTTCTCCACTCCTACAATAGGTGCGGATGGGACTATCTATACCGGTGGAAGTGACAACTACCTTCGAGCAATACACGGTTCGGGTAGCCTTGCTTCTACCCCCTGGCCAAAAATTCACCATGACACTAAGAACACAGGCACAGTGGATACAGTGGGAGCATTCTATCCTACAGAAACCAAGAGCCAGGATGAAAAGCCACAAACCGCTGTGGGAAGCAGGACATTTACCCTTATCACTGACGAGAAAGACGGGTTTATCTTCTCTACAGCACAGTATACGAACGATTATGAGAAAGCAGATCTCTTCGTCGTTCCCTGGATGCCACATCCTCACGTACACGAGCGGATCATTGATATGGGCAAGGTTTCTTTTGATGAGGTCATTAATGCCTCCGGGGAGTTCGGCGAGGCTGACCTCAAGGAAGGACACACATACCTCGTGAAGGGACGGGATAGTAAGGTCTACAAAGTCTTCGTGGAAACTATAGAAAAGAACGAGATCGAATTAGGAGGGATGATCCAGGCAGAGTATGTGATTACTCTCACCTATGAACCTTTTTCTTAAAGTCATCACAAAGTCTTGTATACTGAGAAAGGAGTGAGGTTATGAAAACCGTCGGATATTTATTACTTGCTCTGTTGCTGTTAGGTGCACTTGCCCTTTTTTACTTCATCCATCCTGTGATGGGAGTATTCATGACACTTGTGTACGCTGGCGCGTTTTGGTGGATGCGAGGCAGCAAGAAACAAATAGATCAAGTGTTCAAAGAGGTTGCTCGCCAGTCTGGCCTCAACGTAGTTAGAAAACACGGTGCATACAACCGGCTTAGCGGCAGTTTTCAGGGCTATGACACAGAGGTCGGCGTGTACAGCAGTAACGAAGCTGGCATTGGGACATTACTGACATCGCTTTCAGGCGAAGGGGGGTGGTCTGCACTGGACATAAACAATGTGACGGCCATTAGGATGAAACACGGTCTTCCCGTACAGAAAGAGATTTCACTTGGCTCCAACGTTCTTATCAGAGATCGTGAGGCTGTCATGCTGTACCCGTATGTCTCAAAAAATGCTGGTGAGATTCTTGAAGGAATGACGCATCTAGCCCGTCAAATCAAGGATTTGGAGCGTTCACAAGAGCGTTCACAAGAGACGGCTGGTCAGTAAAATAGGAAAGGTGAATTGTTATCTTCTTATTGGGTCGAATAATGAGTTCGTGACTGAGGGGATTCCTTGTGGGAAGTGCCGATGACAATTGGAGCCTCTCAGTTCACAACCTTACTTACCCGGAAACAGGACCCTGTCTCGATGGAATAAGTTGTGAAGTGATAAAGGGCATAAAGTTGTGACCTGGAATGAAATAAGGGAAGGGCAAGGAAAAGAGAGATCCTTGCTCTTTTTTTGACTTGTTACCTTAAGCATTTACCTTGTGAAAGATTGTTGTTGGCATCTCGCACTTTTTGTACCCCTTTTGCGTTTCCTTTCGTCTTAACTGTTAGAAAGGCCCACCGTAGGTGCTTGTGTTGTTGGGGACCTCTTTAGGCATAGGTGAGACCCA
>SESX01000039.1 GCA_004367365.1 Candidatus Acetocimmeria pyornia | reverse complement strand
AGCCGCAGCCACCGCGAGTTTGTGGCTGCGGCCCGGAGCCGCCGAGGTTCATTACAACCTTACGGTGAGCGTGACGCCGCGAAGGAAGGCCGGCACCGTAGTGACATTTTCGTATTAATCGTTGGTATTGTCAGGACGGGGTGAAAATCGAATCAGGCTTCCCGGCTGCCATTCCCCTTTCAGGTAGTCTTCTGGGTTGGTACTGAGCAAGCGTACCACCCTTCCCTCGGTGGCCGACTGCGGCTGGACCACCAGCTTGCGGCCCTCAACTTCGATCTCAATTTCCCGACGTTCTTGACTGGTTTCCTGGTTCCCCATCCCCTCCATCACCAGTTCCAACGGCATGATGGTATAAAGGATCATTGTTGCCATCCCCCCGTTGGGGACTGGAAGGCCGGCACCGCGGGCAGGTCTGGCTGCCCGGGGTCTGCACTAACTTTGGCGCCGGAAGGCCTACCTGTCTCCATTTTCCAGGCCTTGATGAGGCCGTGGAGCCTAGCCAGCGCCTCCCCGATGCCACCCACGGCATTGATTAGACCCTCGCTGACCGCATCCTTCCCAACCAGAACCGTACCGATATCCCGCGCCAGACCGCCGGTATTGAACATCAATTCACGGAACCTTTCTTCCCGGATCTTGGACTGTTTCACCACAAACTTGATGACCCGATCCTGCATTTTATCCAGGTACTCGTAAGTTTGAGGTACCCCTATGAGCAGTCCAGTAAGCCGGATCGGGTGAATAGTCATCGTCGCCGTCGGGGCAATGAAAGAGTAATCAGTGGAGACCGCGATGGGAACACCGATGGAGTGCCCCCCACCCAGAATAAGAGACACCGACGGTTTCGTGAGGCCGGCCACCATTTCGGCAATGGCCAGTCCGGCTTCCACATCACCCCCGACGGTGTTGAGGATTACCAGGAGACCTTCGATTTCCTTGCTTTCCTCGATAGCTACCAGTTGGGGTAGGATGTGCTCGTACTTGGTGGTCTTGTTCTGAGAGGGAAGAACCATGTGACCCTCGATCTGACCGACGATGGTAATGGTATGGACATTGGTCTTGGGTTGGGGGACACTTACAGCTCCAAGCTTTTCCAAGGGTTTCAAGGGTCCCTGTCGGCCCCCCTTGTCAGTTTCCTGGTCTCCCCGCGGTTTGGTCGCCGGCCGGCGGATGGCCGGCCTGGCCGGCCTGGTGGTGGTGGATGGCATCTTCATCTGAACCGCATTGGCTCCAGAACTTCTGTCGTCCATGTGGATGTCTTCCCCCTGTCTGGTCTGGTTACCATTCTCAGGGCTATTATTGGTTCCAGCGGGGGAATTCATTCTTTAGCTGTCACACCTCAACGATAATGGGAAGGATCATCGGTCGCCTCTGGGTCTTATCATACAGATGACGCCTCAGGGTCTCTCTGACCGCTGACTTGAGGGTAGGCCAGTCCGAAATCTTCCTCTCCTCGCAATGGTTAAGGACTTCCTCCACCTTTTTCTTGGCTTCCTCGATCAGTTCTTCCGACTCACGAACATAAACAAAACCCCGGGATATGATCTCCGGCCCGGCAACCATTAACCCAGTCTCTTTCTCCAGGGCCACCACCACGATAATAATCCCGTCCTGGGAGAGCTGGCGCCGGTCTCGGAGAACTATGCTGCCGACATCTCCCACCCCCAGCCCGTCTACCAGGACGTTGCCGGCGCTGACCCGCCCGGCAACCCTTCCCTTGGTGGGGCTGAACTCAAAAACAGTACCGTTTTCCCCCACAAGAACATTTGACCGGGGAATGCCCATTTCTACGGCCAGTTCAGCGTGCCGGACAAGGTGGCGGTACTCCCCGTGGATGGGGATGAAAAATTTTGGCCGGACCAGGTTGAACATTAGTTTCAGCTCCTCCTGGCTGGCGTGGCCGGAAACATGAACTCCGGACGTGGTCTGGTAGACCACCTCGGCCCCCAGGCGGAACAGGTTGTCAATGGTCCGGTGAACCAGTTTTTCGTTTCCTGGCACCGGTGTGGCGGCGATGACCACGGTATCACCGGGTGCGATTTCCACCTGGCGGTGTTCATTGGTGGACATCCGGGTCAGGGCCGACATTGGTTCACCCTGACTACCGGTGGTCAGGATCACGATTTTGTTGGGCGACAGCTGGTTCAAGGTCTCCAGTTCCACCAGAACCCCGGGGGGGACGTGCAGGTAACCCAGTTCTATGGCCACGTTGACCGTGTTTTCCATGCTGCGACCAAGGACCGCGACTTTCCGGCCGTGGCGATGGGCAGCAGTAATCACCTGCTGGATCCGGTGCACGTTGGAAGCAAAACTGGTAACCAGAACGCGCTGTCTCGCTGACCCGATCACCTCGTCAAGGGTCTTCCCGACCACCCTTTCTGATTGGGTGTAGCCTTCGTGTTCTGCGTTGGTACTATCGGACAGGAGAACCAAGACTCCCCTGTCTCCGTATTCAGATAACCTGTGGTAGTCGGCAACGGCACCATCCACTGGTGTCTGGTCAAATTTAAAGTCCCCACTGTGGACAACGAGCCCGACCGGGGTTTGGATTCCCAAGCCCACCACATCGGCGATACTGTGGTTCATCCGGAAGAACTCAATGTCGAAAGGGCCGATCTTGATGTGTTCGCGCGGTTTTAGACTTCTCGAGCCTTCAGGTAGTTTCATTTCATGTTCGGACAGCTTCTGCTCCAACAACCCCAAGGTCAGTTTCGTGCCGTATACCGGTACACTTAAATCCTTCAACAAATAAGGCAGGGCACCAATGTGGTCCTCGTGACCGTGGGTGAGGATGATGGCCCTGACCAAGTGAGCATTTTCAAGCAAGTACAAGATATCGGGAATGACAATGTCAATCCCCAGCATTTCCTCCTCGGGAAAAGCCAGTCCGGCATCAACGACGATGATGTCGTTCCCATAGCTGAAAGCCGTCATGTTCTTACCTATCTCCCCGAGGCCACCAAGCGGTATAATGTAGAGCTTGGACTTGTCCTGAATCATCTGGTTCACCTCCTATTCCCACCGTGAAACCCCTGCGGCCCGGGTTCACTCCTCCCCTCCATTCACTCTTCTTAGTTACCGGGCTTAACGGTTCCCGGGCCTGCGGCACAAGGTCGTTTTCAAAAAAAACCCAAGGCAGTGACAGTGTAGACTTTCACTTCTCGTGGTCCGCCCGTGTTGAAGCAGCAGGTGCAGGCCCCCCGATTTAGCCATGCCCCCTGATGCATGATGCTAATATTATAATTGATACCCTACCAAAAGTAAACGAACCGAGTTACGCACCGTGGAACGCGCCCTCCAAGAAAAAACCCTGGGGCCAAAGCACACGGGTCGGCCCACAGGGTCTCACCACCGGCGCAAATACCCAGCTAGATCAACCCCACCTGCTTCATTACCCCTTTGATCTTGTCACACTGTTCTTCGGTCGGCTCCACGAGTGGCAGACGGAACCCGCCCATATTAAATCCGACGTAGCGGAGGGACACCTTCACGGGAATAGGATTCGTTGTGATAAAAAGCACCTTAAAGAGGGGGAGCAGTTCTCCATGAATCTCTGCAGCCCGGCTTGTATTACCCGCCTCGAAAGCTTCAACCATTTCCATGATCCGGTCTGCCACCAGGTGACTTGCGACACTTACTACCCCGGTTCCCCCCACTGAAAGAAGGGGCAAAGTCATACTGTCGTCACCACTGTAGACAATGAAATCCTCCCGTGTTCTGCGACAGATCTCGGCGATCTGGTCGATGTTACCACTCGCTTCTTTCACCGCTACGATGTTGGGCACCTGCGCCAACCTGACCACGGTATCGGCAGCAAGGTTGACACCTGTCCGCCCCGGCACGTTGTAAAGCATGACCGGCAGCTGGGTGGCTTCAGCGATGGTCTTGAAATGCTGGTAAAGGCCCTCCTGGGGTGGTTTGTTGTAGTAGGGCGTCACCAGCATGATACCGTCCACTCCGGTGGTTTCGGCCTTCCTGGTTAAAGCTACCGCGGCCTCTGTATTGTTACCTCCGGTACCGGCCCAGACCGGTACCCGTCCACCGGCCACATCGACAACCGTCTCCATGAGCCTCAGTTTTTCTTCCTCGGTGAGGGTTGGGGATTCTCCCGTGGTCCCGCCCACGAGGAGGCCGTCTGACCCAAGCCCGATGAGGCGCTCAGCCAAAGCCGCTGCCCTCTCGTAATCAACAGAAAGATCCTTTTTGAATGGGGTTACCATTGCGGTGATGACCTTACCTAACGCTTTCAAGAAGACACCTCCCTTAGAATCTCTAGGAAGAAAGCCCCTCCCTGGGACCTCCCAGGTCAAAGGCTTCGTGCAGGGCCCGTACCGCCTCACCCATATCCTCCTGTTTCACCAGGCAGGAAATGGTGGTATGGGAATCGGTGGTCTGCAAGATCCTAATCCCGTTTCGGTACAGAGCTTCAACCACCCTGGCCATGACACCTGGAACACCCCTCATGCCGGAACCGACAACGGAAACCTTGGCACACCCGGAGGTGATCCTAACCTTCAGGTTGAAGGGTTCCAGGATCCTGGCCGCTTTACCAACCACCTCCTCCTTCACGATGAAAATCTTCCGTTCCGGCAGGACCGTGATCATATCCACGCTGATACCACCATCGGCCAGAGCCCTGAAGATACGCAGTTCGGTAGGGTCATCAGGGGGCAGGGTCCCACTCACAACCTCGACCTGGGCTACACCTGGAATCTGTGTTACTCCCGTAACCACTCTCCCGTTGGCCACGTTCGCCCAACCGGCCTGGGTCTCAACTGTATGGGCAATCAGGGTCCCGGGGTCA
This sequence comes from Candidatus Acetocimmeria pyornia, assembly GCA_004367365.1. GTDB lineage: Bacteria > Bacillota > Sulfobacillia > UBA3575 > UBA3575 > Acetocimmeria > Acetocimmeria pyornia. Next base: position 12,961 of record SESX01000039.1, on the reverse strand, counting down.
TCGGTAAAGGTACAGCGGATCCGAATTGGAACATTGCGGCGCATCGCGATTTCCACCGCCCGCGGGTGAATCACCTTGGCTCCCTGGTGAGCCAGCTGGCAAATTTCATCGTACGTAATCATGGGAAGGGTTTGGGCATTGGGAACCAGGCGGGGGTCGGCCGTCTTGATGCCTTCCACATCGGTGTAGATCTCAACTACTTCAGCCTTCAGAGCAGCCCCCAGGGCGGCAGCCGTCGTGTCACTGCCACCCCGGCCCAGGGTTGTGATATCACCGCTTTCAGTAATCCCTTGGAAACCGGCGACAACAACCACCTTACCTTCCTGCAGGTGGCGCATAACCTGGTCCGGTTCGACCCGGATAATGGTAGCCTCGGTAAAGTTCAGGTCGGTAATGATCCCGGCCTGTCCACCAGTCAAGGTAACGGCTTCCAGGGCCCGGTTCTGTAGAGTATTGGCCAAAACTACCGAAGAAATCACCTCTCCGCACGACACCAGGAGGTCCAGATCCCGCGGTGCCGTCTCCGGATTGACCCCCTTTACCAGCTGGATCAACGTGTCCGTGGCATAAGGGTCACCTTTACGTCCCATGGCAGAGACAACCACCACGGGGGAGAACCCCTTGTTTACGGCTTCCATGACCCGGGCGGCAACTTGTTCCCGGGCCTCTGGGGTTGCCACCGAGGTGCCCCCAAATTTCTGGACAATAATCCGCACCGTCCTCACCTCGCCAGCAGATCATTCTGAATTAAGTACTCAGCTATTTGAACGGCGTTGGTTGCAGCCCCTTTACGAAGGTTATCGGCAACCACCCAGAGCAGCAATCCCTTTTCACAGAAGAGGTCTTCCCGGACCCGGCCGACGAAAACCTCGTCTCGCCCGGCACAATCGATGGGCATCGGGTATTCCCCGTTCCCAGGGTCATCTACTACCACTACACCCGGTGCATCTCGAAGAATATCCCGAGCTGCCTCTGCCGACAGCTTCTTTTCCGTTTCGATCATGATCGATTCTGCATGGCCCATGTAGACCGGCACCCGGACAGTGGTCGGGGAAATGGAGATGGATTCGTCTTCAAAGATCTTTTGGGTTTCCCTGACCATTTTCATTTCTTCCCCGCTGTAGCCGTTGATATCGAAGGCATCAATATGGGGAATCACATTAAAGGCAATCTGGTGGGGATATACCGACCTGGTTACCTCCTTACCCTCCAGGACCTCCTTGGACTGGTCTTCAAGTTCCACCAAGGCGTCACGGCCGGTTCCCGAAACCGCTTGGTAGGTTGAAACCACAATCCTCTTGATCCGAGCTGCATCATGTAGAGGCTTCAGGGCAACTACCATCTGGATGGTGGAACAGTTGGGACTGGCCACGATCCCTTTATGGCGGGCTATGGCCCTTGGATTAACCTCCGGCACTGCCAGGGGAACATCTGGGTCCATCCGGAAGGCATTACTCTTGTCTATTACGACCGCTCCCTTGCTCACCGCCACAGGGGCCAGCTCCCGGCTTGCTGACTTGCTGGCGCAGAAGAAAGCAATATCTATGTCATCAAAGGAATTGACTGTCGTCTCCTGCACCACAAGCTCCCGACCGTTGAAAGGAATTCTTCTGCCTGCCGACCTGGTGGTAGCCAACAGGCATAGTTCCCCTAGTGGAAACCGGCGCTCAGCCATGACCTTTAGGATCTGCGTCCCAACCAACCCAGCCGCCCCCACCACGGCGACGTTGTACCTGCTCAAAATAGCATTCCCCCTTAAAAAAAAGCATCACGACTACAGTACCGGCAAGTAACATTTATACCTATACCTATGCTTTTTCAGCCCTTGGCCCTCTGGCGGTTATCAGGCAACCGGATTGTAACCCAACAACAAAGGTTGAATCTGCTTTCCGGAAAGGGCCTCCAAAATCGTCACCTTCAACAGGTCCAGCCTGGCCACTAAGGACTTCGGTTTCCCCTGGGGATTATCCTGTCCAAAGGGAACAAAAAAGACATTTTTCGTGGCCAACAGAACCCCTAGGTTACGGGCATTGTTTCCCAGGGCATCATTGGTTGAAATGGCCAGTACAACCGGACGGTCGTTACGCAAGTGAGCCTTCACCGCCATGGTCACCGTGCTGTCGGTTATCGCATTGGCGATCTTGGCCATAGTATTACCGGTACACGGGGCCACCACCATAATGTCCAAAAGCTTCTTCGGACCGATAGGTTCTACCTCTACAATTGTAGAGAGGGGTTTTCGCCCTGTTAACCTCAGCAGTTCATCTTTCCACTTCTGGGCAGATCCAAACCGGGTATCAGTGTTGGCAACCGATTCTGAAATGATTGGAATGACAGTCGCCCCTTCTTTAACCAGCCTAGCAACTTCCGGAATTACCTCCTCCAGCGTACAGTGGGACCCGCACATGGCGAAGCCGATGGTCTTACTACTCAGGTCCACCCCCGAACACCTCCCCCTAACGATGATCACGGGTAACAGAGGGTTCGGCACAAATCAGGCTCAGGATAACCTCAGCCATAATCCGTCCCGCCGTTCTCGGAGCCACCAGCCCGGGGAGACCTGGGGCCAGGACCGCCTTAATTCCCAAGCGCTCAGCCAGGCCGAAGTCTACTCCCCCAGGTTTGGAAGCCAGGTCAATAATCACCAGGTCACGACGGGCATGCAACAGGACCTGCTCACCCACAACCAGGGCTGGAACAGTATTGAAAAGCAAGTCGGCAGCACCGATGGCACCGGGAAGCTCATCAAAACCCTGGGGCTGCAGACCGTCGGCCCGGATTCTAGCCCTCTGGCTTCTGCGCCGGGCAAAAACCGTCACCAAGGCTCCCATATCTTTAAGTAAGCCTGCCAGGGTGGTGCCGGTCCGTCCATAACCCAGTACATAGGAACAACTACCGTGAATGGTAATCGGTGCTTCCTTCATCGCCAGTTCCACGGCCCCCTCAGCGGAAGGGATGGAGTTCAGTATGGCAAATTCGTCATCTTCCCGGAATTCGACGAGCCTCACTCCAACCTGCCCAGCTGCGGCCCGCACGGATTTGGAAGCCTTACCGATGAAAAAGACCGCACCCGGCTTCATGGCACTGAAGAATGCTTCATCCACGACCACTGGTGGGCCTTCCAAGACCTGAACCCAGCCTTGGTCGTCACACCCAAGAACAGGAGCCACCACGTAGTCAGCCGCGCGTACAGCCTGCATCGCACACCGGACAGTTTCGACGGTTCCGCTGCTGGTCGAAAAGCCGTATCCCAGAACTTTGGCCCCCCACTCTAGAAACCGCGCGGCAGCCTCTATCTCCCTTTGGTCCCTTGCAAAGACGGCTACCGTCTTTAGGGCCAGCGGTTTCTCCAACCAGGTTACCCCCCTTGCCCGTGACGTTCAACTGGACAGCCATTGCAACCGCCCAATCTCAGGACCATTATATGTTCAGGCAGGGGGTCTAGTGCTTGTCCTGTCGCCGGCCTCGGGATACCGCAAAACACTATCCCCGGCGCTTAGGTATCTTCCCCCGGCGCTTAGGTATCTTCACGCTCAAACAAAACCTCTTCCAGGTTGGTGATCATCCCCCTGGTCTTCATTACCTTCCGAATCGTCTTGAGGACACCGGGCATAAAGGCTTCACGATTGATGCTGTCGTGTCTAAGAATGAGGGTTTCCCCCGGGCGTCCAAAGATCACCTCGTGGTGTGCAACCAAACCGGGTAACCTGATACTGTGAATGGGACTGCGCCTTGATGACCCTTTGGCTATCCTTTCCTCAATCCGGAGTGAAGTCCCGGAAGGGGCATCCAGCTTTTGGTCATGGTGTAGTTCGATGATCTCGGCCTTATCAAAGAAGGGAGCCACTTCTTCGGCTACCTTCATCAGCAGGACGGCCCCAATGCAGAAGTTTGGGATGATGGCCGCCGCTGTTCCGTTGCTTTCACAGTGCTGGACGATCCTCTCGATCTCTTCCCTCGGAATCGCAGTCGTCCCAACCACGGCCCTCACCCCACGTTCCAAAGCCGCCAGGGTGTTTCTTCCCGCCACTTTAGGGGCCGTAAAATCGACCAATACGTGGGGCTTTGTCTGATCCAGGACCTCCACCACTTCGGTAGCAATGTGCACACCGAGTTCTTGAATCCCCACCACCTTGCCCACATCGGAACCAGTGTGTTCAAGGGCCACTGCTCCGACCAGTTCCATATCTTCTGTGCTGGTGACAGCCTTGACAACCTCTCGGCCCATTTTTCCTGTCGCTCCAGCCACAACCACCCTTACCGGGTTCGGAATGTTCATGGATCCCCCACCTTTCATGATACACTTTGTAAAATTCAGGGCTCTGGCCAGAAAGGACTACCTGGTTTCGCTGATTATTTGACCCCGGGCCTCTGGTCGGCCCGCCCTTCTGCCCGGAGCGTTAGCCGGTGGTCGCGATTTTGGTCCGGACCGACTCAGGCCTGGCGAAGTGGTACGGCTGATCAAGCGCGCTGTCACTGCCCAGGTCGGACGACTGCTCCCAATAAGAACACCGCCCCTGGGTTCAAAAGCGCAAAGAAAAAAGGTCAGCATGAGTACTCCTGACAGCCGACCCGGCGCGAAATACACATCTCCCTCCCCCAGATGAGATAGCACTCCACCGGAGTCAGGGGTAACCCCGGCGACAGTGTTGGACCTCTTCGGTACAACCCCAGCCCTGTTACCGTGGCGGTAACAGGACTTCGGCAAAGACCCCTTTCCCCGGTGTTCACCGATGCCCTTCTCCCACCAGGTACTAATGGCCTCCGCGCCTCTACCTCATCCCCAGTAGAGATGAGGCTTTGATGGTTTTTTGTTATGATACCATAAACTGTTATTTGTGTCAACGGAAAGTGTGGCCCCCCGGTGGGCCACACCCCCAATGATTAACCAGCTTAGACCATCCCCTAATACCTGGCTTCATGGATCTCCACATCTGTAGCCCCGTTCCGGCGCAGGATTTCGGCGGCCCGGTCAACCCTCCTCTCCTCTGAACGGATCAGGGCCAGGATCCTTCCTTCCCTGACATCCCTCTCATACTGACGACCGCGTTCTTCGGGAATCCCCCAGTCTAGGAGACCACCGGCTATTCCGCCGCTTACAGCACCGGAAAGGGCTCCAGCAATGGGACCGGCAGCCACTATGGGCCCGATTCCGGGGATAGCCAGAGCGCCAGCCCCAGCCAGAAGCCCGGCCAGCCCACCTAGGGTTCCACCCCAACCGACACCTTCGGAAATATCGTCCCTGGAACCAATACCGGTGGCATTGGTCAGGCGGTCTCCAACACCCTCACCTCCGCCCCGGCCGCCTGTACCCCGGGCACGGTCTTCACGGGCCACAATAGATATTTCGTTTTCACCAAAACCGTTGTCCCTCATTTCACTGACGGCTCTTTCTGCCTGATCTCGGCTTCTAAATACCCCGATTACGGTCCTCGTCATTACCAAACCTCCCCTGCGTCAGATTTTACGTGGTTATTATCCCCGCCGTTTTTGTTTTTATAACCCATTTTGCCCGAAAAAGAAAAAACAGCCAAGTAGCGGCCCCAAGAAGTACCCGAACGCGGGTCAGACCCGGATAAACTGAAAATAGATCATCCATCAAGATTCTCCGCGGTCAGCGGATTTCGATAATGATCAGGTCCGGACCAATTCTGACAATTGACTCCCAGGCCAGCGCCAGTCCCACCCGGCGGGGAAAGAATGAAAAAAGGGGTCGCTGGTCGGGAATCAGAATGGTGGCAATCTTTCCCGTAACCGGGTCGATTTCAAGGTCAGATGCGGCCACCGTACCAAGTCTGGTGGCATCAGTAAGGTTGATGATTTCTTTACCCCTCAGTTCGCTCAAGCGCACCGTTGACACCCCCCGGGGTCTTCACCTGTACTGGTGAATGCCTCGTCTGCCAGAATGATGAAGGGCAGAGGCATTCCAGGCGTTCTTAACATTCTTATTGATCCATCTTATGATTTACCTGCCCAGAACATGTTTAGTCCCCGGGCTAATAACATCTATAAAGCAATTTCAAGATCATGGGGTCAGGGTTAATGCTCCACAGCAACAAAAAAAGACCGGGTACGGTCAGGTTAACAAATAAGAAGTGGGGGCAGACCCCGGAAGTAATAATTAATTATCCATACTGGAGCTTCAACAGGTCAACGATAACCTCATCTAACCGGCTACTTAACTGGTGGGCTTTCTGGATCCGCTTCCGGTCGTATGTTTCCCCCACCAGCTTGTACAGCGTAGACCGAAGTTTCTCCATCTCTCGTATCAACTCCGCTTGGCTCGCCTCAGACAACCACAAAACCTCCTTGCACCCTGATAGAAAATGGGCCTGCCTCACCACAAATGCTTAAGCATGACTTCCCTTGTCACACCATTGTTTAGTATAGACCATTTTGGCAGCTTTTGCCACCATTTTTCTTCAAGAAGAGGCATTTGCGCTGTATATAAAATTGCAGGCTAAACGACGCATCAAGTGAACAACTGAGAGCCGAAAACCACTTGAAAAGGCTGTTTTCGAGGGTAATTTTGGGTTCAATCTCCAGATAATCCCAGACTCCTTCTAAAAAAGGGTATACCAGTCACCCGCAGCCGCTTTGCCGGCTGCTTTCTCACCGTTTCATTTGGGTTCGGTTTTTCTTCAGGCAGCCTTCACCAGGCTTCGTATGTCCCCGTTTTTCTTTTCTTTGATCCGCCCCAGGGCCATCGCCAACATCACTGCCAGTGCTAGGGTGCACCTCAGTTTCATTTTCTTCAGCCCACGAATAAAGTGATGCTCAAACCCAAAGGATACGTCCAGCCGACTGTTTACCCGCTCTATAGCTGTTCTCTTTTTGTAAAGGTTCTTCCACCGGTAGCTTGAGCGTGCCAGGGGGGTGAAGACCCTTCGGTCTTCCTTGAGCGGGATCCTCACTGCACTCCCTACCTGGCATTGTTCTCGGCCGCAACACTCTATCCCATAATGTCTAGCCGGACAACGGTACTTCAGTGTTTCTCTGTCTCTTTCGAATCCTGCGTACGCCATTTCACGTCTTTTCAGGGTCTGCGGACAATAGCAGTATACCTGGCCCTGGTAGTCGTATACGATGTTGTCTTTCTGGTTAGCCTGCTTCGTTTCTTCCCCGTCCCTCCACGTATTCCGGATGTCTATTACCGGCTTGATCCCATGTTCCTCCCACAGCTTCACGATTAATTTCGTATCGTCGTAGCCCCTGTCCGCAACCAATGCTTCGCACCGCTCCACAAGCTCCGGGTGCCGCTCCACCAGCTGTTCTACCAGCACATGCCCCTGCTTGACGTCGCTTGTAGACGCTTTCGTCACCGTAAACCCCACCGGCAACTCGTACCGGGCATCCACCAGCAGGTGGAGCTTGTAGCCAAACCATGATATTAACTTTTGCCACATACTCCCGTCTTCTCGTTGACCCTGGTAAACCTTACAGCCAAAGTCGGCATCGCTGTCACGGCGACCATCGGGCTTTTGGGGATTCCTATCTCGCCTCTTTCCACGGGCATGGCTCTTGATCCCCTTGCTGTCCATCGCCAGGACCTGCCCAAAATCAGGTAGATATTCGCTCACTTCATCCACCAGACGGTCGAAGATCTTCTCTAATTCACCTGAGTACTTCATCAGCTTCCTCAGGAACCGGCTGTAAACGTAAGCTGGGGGGACCGCTCGCTCGCCCTGTAACGGGTCGAACCCGCAGATTTCCCTCAGTTGGGCGTTCCTGCGCAGCTCGCGCCGCATACTCTCAATGGATGGGTGCTGAAACACCACTCCCGCAAGCACCGAGTTCCATACCGCGCGCACTGGGTAATCATTACGACCCTTCCCACGTTCCCTCTCCAGCTTCTGCATCAGTTCTTCATCTGGTAGGTGATTTATTACCAGCAACAAGCGCTCTAAATCACCCAGTTCATCAATTTCTTGCCACCCAAAGAGGAAAGATTGTGGTATAATAGCCATGAGGGAAGCCTCCTTTGTTTTTGCTTTGTTGTCTGTAGAGATATTCTCTACAAAACAGAGGCTTCCCTTCTCTTTTCTGCATATTTCGCCTCCCTTCTTGGGATTTCTTCCTTGGGGTCAATATTGCTAACTTCTACCCAGCATTACTCCCAAACCCGCATGATACCGTGACATCTTGGGGTAAAAACTTTTCTCAAGTACCTCGAAACTCCCTATTTACCTTGGTTTGTGAGCATCGCAATTGGCTCTTTTCAACAAGTTTCGACATGAGGAGCTCTTCCAGTTAGTGAGAATCCGCCTTCCGGAGTTCTGACCGGTACTTCGACAGGCATGCAGCGACCGGGATGTTCAATTGACTTCAGCCCCGATTACCCGCTTAGTTCCGGACCTGGGAACCGACCAACCAAGGAAGGCAGAAAGCAAGGAAGGAAAAAAGGAAGCAGCAATCAGCAGGCAAAGAAAGAAAGAAAGAAAGAAAGAAAGAAAGAAGGAAGGAAGGAAGGAAGGAAGGAAGGAAGGAGGGAAAGGAGAAAAGCAAGGATAGACAAGAACTAGTCGCCCATGCCGCTTGACCGGAGGCACCACGAAGCATGAATATTGAAACCGGTTACGGTGAGCGTGACACCGGGAAGGAAGGCCGGCGCCGGTGGGACATTTTCATAGGAGGAGGAAGGTCAAGTTGGTTCAGCGAAGGTTTGCCGTCATCGGAGAGTACCAAGGCCGGGGAATACCTATACCAAGGAGGCATACCCGGAACTCGGCCGGCTACGATATCGCCGCTGCTGAAACGGTCCAGATTGAGCCAGGTTCCGTTGCTCTGGTACCCACCGGGCTTAAAGCCTACATGAACCCAGACGAGTGGCTAGCCCTGTATCCGAGAAGCAGCCTGGCCGTGAAAAAGGGACTGATCATGGCCAATTCCGTCGGAGTGGTAGATTCAGATTACGCCGATAACCCATCAGACGAAGGACACATCCGCATTGCCCTCTACAACCCGACCAAGCAACCGGTGGTGATCAGAAAAGGGGAAAGAATTGCCCAGGGAATCTTTCAGAAGTACCTTACTTGCGCGAAAGACCACCCTTCGGACGACCGCCAGGGCGGGTTCGGTAGCACCGGTTAAGGTAGCCCACCGGAGCTGCCTTTTAGCCTGCGCCAGTAACCTGCTCAGGGCCTTCCTTTTCTGGGCCAAGCAAGAGCATCTTCAGCATCCGCCCCTGCATCTCACCCTTGATCAAGACAGGGAAATCATAACCGTTTCGAAAACGCAGGTCAAGGTCTTCCCCGGAAACCGCCGCGTCTCTTCCCTTCGGTACATAGTGCACCCTTTTGCTGTGGGGGTGTCTTTCTACGATTTCCATCCCAGCCTCCAGGGCAGCGTTATAGAGGGTGGTAGAAACCTGGCAGACACCTCCACCAGGCCCGTCAACCTGTGACTCCCCAACAATGATCGGGGCTTTCTTGAACCCCCTGGCGATAGTCCGGGGGCCGGTTGTACCGTTAAAGGAAAAAACCTCCCCTGGCAAAAGGAGGTAGTTATTGATCATGGATGTAGCCAGCCGGATGTTGTGGGCCCTGTTCTCGCTCCCGGAAACCCATGTTACATAACTGCCGAGAACCCGGACCAGTCCTTCCAAGATCTTCCGCGTGATCCGCGGGTGAACCTCCAGCAGGACCAGGTGCACCTCTTCCCCCTTTCCGGCCGACATAATCCTCTCCACCGTACGAACAACGTCAACCTCCACACCGTTTCTCTCCGGAATCACGGCCCCGGTCCGACGGTCAATTGAGGCCGGTATCGGTTCCTGGCGGTGAACCCTGGCTTGGTGGCGAACAAGACGCTCAACTTCGTGCTGCAGGTAACCGGTGAGATCCCGTTCCTCGAGCTTTACCCCTGGTTTAACACCAAAAAAGAGCCGTTCCACCTTCTCCAGGCTGCCCGCCAGGACTAGCACCATGGCCAGGCTCAAGACGAAGGAAGCGATTTGCTTTCGATGATAGGTGTACAGCCGCATTTTGCCGCAACCCTTCTTGACCAACCTTACCTTAAGGTTATTCGCGGCTTACAACGGCTATGCCAGGAGGTTTATAGGACCTTCGCTACCTCCGCTTTCTGCGGTTCTTACGGCGCCCCTTCGCCCTTCTGTCCATGATCCGGTTTGTTTTCTTCTCATCGAAGCCAAGGTCCCCGGTGTCACCATTCTCCCTGAGGGCATCTTTCCGGGAAAGGTTAATCCGCCCCATCTGGTCGATATCCGTGACCTTTACCAGAACCTCATCACCGACTTTGACCACGTCTTCCACCTTGTCTACGCGGCTATCAGCCAGCTTCGAGATGTGAATTAGTCCTTCCTTGCCAGGCAGAATTTCTACAAAGGCACCAAAAGGCGTGGTTCTAACCACTCTGCCGGTATAGATGGCACCAACCTCCGCTTCCTGGGTAAGCTCCTGGATCATTTTCAGAGCCCTTTGACCGGCCTCTTCATCCGAAGCAGCAATATAAACCTTTCCGTCATCTTCAATATCGATCTGGACCCCGGTTTCCTCGATAATACGGTTGATGGTTTTCCCGCTGGGCCCGATGACATCCCTGATCTTCTCCCGGTCGATGTGGGTAATGATGATCCGCGGTGCATAAGGGGAGAGTTCTGGTCTCGGCTCTGGTATCCGCGCGGTCATTTTATCGAGGATAAAGAGCCGGGCCTCACGTGCCCTTTCCAGGGCCTTCTGGAGGGTATCGCGGTCGATTCCGCCGATCTTCATGTCCATCTGAATGGCTGTAACCCCGTTCCTGGTGCCAGCCACCTTGAAATCCATATCTCCCAGTGCATCCTCGATCCCCTGGATATCGGTTAAAATCGCCACCTGGTCCCCATCTTTAACCAGCCCCATGGCGATACCCGCTACCGGGGCTTTAATGGGAACACCGGCATCCATCAAAGCCAGGGTGCTGCCGCAAACACTACCCATCGACGTTGACCCATTTGAGGACAAGACCTCCGAAACTACCCGGATGGTGTAGGGGAACTCCTCTTCAGATGGAATCACTGGAAGCAAAGCCCTCTCGGCAAGGGCTCCGTGTCCAATTTCCCGGCGCTTGGGGGCACGGATAGGCCTCACCTCACCGGTGCTGTAAGGGGGGAAGTTATAATGGTGCATGTAGCGTTTAAATTCCTCCTCCCCTAAACCGTCCAGCATTTGAACATCGCTCACCGCACCCAGGGTTACCACCGAAAGAACCTGGGTCTGCCCCCGGGTAAATAAGCCTGAACCGTGGGTGTGGGGCAGAAGCCCGACATCACACAAAACCGGCCTGATGGTGGTGGCATCACGGCCGTCGGGCCGGATCCCCTTCTCCAGGATATTCCGCCGGACCTTTTCCTTAATAATATCCTGGATGATGGACCTGATTTCCCCTTCCTGTTCCGGGTAATCCTCCAGGAACTTCTCGAGGGTTTCTTCCGTAGCGCTCTGGAGTTTAGCCTCCCGCTCAAGCTTGTCCTTGGTAAGAAGCGCAGCATCGATTCTGTCGGCCACGTGGTCGCGAATCAACCTCACCAGTTCTTCGTCCGGAACAAAGACCGGAAAATCCATCTTCTCCTTCCCAACTTCACGGGCGATGGACCCAATGAATTCCGTGATCCTCTGGATTTCCTGGTGCCCAAACATGATGGCCTCCAGGATCACTTCCTCTGGAACCCCGTTGGCTCCAGCTTCCACCATCAGGACTGCGTCCTTGGTTCCAGCTACCGTGAGTTCCAGGTCGCTCTTTTCGGCCTGTTCACTGGTGGGGTTAATGACAAACTCCCCGTCGACCCGTCCCACCTCGACACTCGCCATGGGGCCGTCAAAGGGAATGTCCGAAATACAAAGGGCAGCGGAAGCGCCGTTCATAGCGGCAATCTCGGGCTTGTTGTCGTAATCCACGGAAAGGACGGTAGCAATAATCTGCACGTCATTGCGGAATCCCTTTGGAAAGAGGGGGCGAATGGGTCTGTCAGTCAACCTGGCCGCCAAAACCGCCTTTTCCGTCGGTTTGCCTTCGCGTTTAATAAAACCACCCGGAATCCGACCTACGGCGTATAACCTCTCCTCGTAGTCGACAGTAAGGGGAAAGAAGTCAACCCCTTCCCGCGGTGCCTTGGACGCCGTGGCAGTGACCAGTACCACCGTGTCCCCGTACCTGACCAGGACTGAACCATTGGCCTGCTGCGCCAACCGCCCTGTTTCAATGGTCAGGGAACGTCCTGCCAGCTCCAAGGTAAAAACCCTCTGAGTGTTGCTGTCATTATTCATTTCGACAGATTCTTCTGTCCTCTCAAACGACACTGGATATCCTCCTCTCGATTATCTACCTATCTTATCGTTCTCTATCATATTACACTAGTATTCCCTTCTACAAACCAAATTTGCAAAAAACTGCAAAAAACCAGAGAGCGGGGAAACCCCGCTCCCAGAGTTCCTTACGCTACTTTCTCAACCCAAGCTTCTCAATGATTTCCCGGTAACGGTTGAGATCCTTATTCCTCAGGTAGTTCAAAAGGCCACGCCTTTTCCCTACCATCTTCAAAAGGCCACGCCGGGAGTGGTGGTCCTTTCGGTGTTCCTTCAGGTGCTCGGTCAGGTAATTGATGCGTTCGGTAAGAATGGCAATCTGAACCTCCGGGGAACCGGTATCATGTTGATGCATCTTGTACTGGTCAATAATCGCCTTCTTCTTCTCCTGGTTCAACGTCAAAGCCATCACCTCCCTTGTCTTCCATCCCCGCTGGCCAAGAAGCCCGTGGAGGAGGCGGACATCCTAGCCGGCGGTTCACGTGCCAAATGAGCGTCATCACTAACCAGCCGGTGGCCCTCTCAGAATTGCCCCCGGTTCCACCGTTTTCAATTCTAGCACAATCCCAAACCCTTGTAAATCATCTTCAAACCAGCGTACGTGTCAAGAAAAAGTAGGCAAAGACCTCACAACAAGATCAACTAGTTTTTGTTTTTCT
>SESX01000038.1 GCA_004367365.1 Candidatus Acetocimmeria pyornia | reverse complement strand
CCCTGTTGAAACCTTGACACCGGGTGAGTCCCACCGCCCGGGTCGTGAACGCCAGGACCAGAGTGAAGCGGGAAGAGACTTGGATGACCCTATTCCTCCCAGGCGCGGTGGATTTTTTACCCCCGCGCCGGATGCAGACCGAATCCAGTCAGCCGCCGTGGGCGGCATCGATACAGTACCGGACATGAATCACCAAGACGAAAGGAACGTGATTCGGACCCACCAGGTACAGCCTGGGGAAACGGTATGGGAGATTGCCCGCGAGAACAACCTTGAGGTGGCCACCATCGTTGCGGCTAATGACCTTGCGGACCCAAACTCGATTCTTGTTGGTCAGGAGCTGAAGATACCGCCGGTGGACGGCATCCTTTACAAGGTAAAACCAGGTGAAACCCTATGGGAAATCTCCCACCGGTTCGGGATTAGCCTGGTTGAGGTGATCAACCAGAATCATATCCACAATCCGGGCCGGATCAGGGTCGGCCAGTTGCTTCTGCTCCCGGGGGCACGGGCCCGGGAGGCGGTGGCCCAGATTGCCACCTCCCAGGGGGTGAATTCGGCCCAATCCGGTTACTCCTGGCCCCTAGCTGGCGGCCGGATTACCTCCCGTTTTGGGCCGCGTTGGGGCCGCATGCATACCGGCGTAGATATCGCGGCTCCGGTAGGGACGACCATCAGGGCTGCCCAATCCGGACGGGTTCGTTCGGCCGGGTGGATGGGTGGTTACGGTTGGGCCGTCATTCTGAAACACCCGGATGGGTCAGCGACCCTCTACGCCCACGCCTCCCGCCTGCTGGTGTCACCGGGGCAGCGGGTAGAGAAGGGACAGCCCATTGCGCGGGTCGGGAGTTCTGGTAATTCTACTGGACCCCACCTGCATTTTGAGATCATTATCGGCAATAAAGCGAGAGACCCTCTGAAGTATTTGCCGAGGTGATTGAACCCGGGCCCATAACCCGGGTTTTCCTTATTCTTGCGTTGTAACACGGGTTGTGTTATAATCTACTCGTGTGTGGGCGGTCTTTTTTTATGTAACTTATGAAGCAATCGTCCAGCAGGTTCGCCGCTCTTTTTGAAGCAGATGCGCAGGTAAAGGGACGCCAGTTTTCGCAGCAGGATAAGAACATCTTTCAACCCTAAACCACGGTAAAGAATCAACCAAGGTTCGTGGTGGAATTCGAGCCGGTGCGGAATTATCGTCTACATCTTATTACGGTTCTGCCTACACTTGCACACGACTGCCCACACCACCCTGAGATGGTCAAATTTTGACCGGAAATTTCCGGTCAATCTTTTTACCGCTTCAGCTGCAGGAGGAGGGCCCTGGAAGAAAGGGGTGAAGGATATGAAAGCAAACATCCACCCTAAATACTATAAGACAAGCATCAGGTGCGCGTGTGGGGCTGAATACGAGGTCGGTTCCACCCGCGAGAATCTTCGGGTCGAGGTCTGTTCTAGCTGTCATCCGGTTTATACCGGCCAAAGACAGAGAAGGGTGACTACCGGTGGCCGGATAGAGAGGTTCAAGAGGAAGTACGGGGAGAACTACTAATTCTAAGAATGTTGACCTCGGGGACAAGGATGTTGGCCCCACAGCCATTGACCGCCTTTCTGTGGCAGAGCATTTGTGCTCTGCCCATTTTGCCAGGCGGGGTCTTGAAGGCTGTGGTTGGGTGTTAGCCTCTTTACGAACCGCCCGAAAGGTCGCAGGTATTGTAAGACCGGGGAATGCATGGAACTGCGGTTGTCCAGGCCAGGCTTGAAGACAGAGGACAGGTGGCTGGGCGGACGACCGGAGCCGTTTCGGGACAGTAAGGAGCGGATTGGGAATGGCCCATAGGCTAAGATACGGCGGCCAGGCCGTGATGGAAGGGGTCATGATGCGTGGACCAAGGGCGATATCAATCGCGGTCCGCCGTCCGGACCAGGAAATTACGGTCAAGACAGAACCCTTTATTTCGTGGACGAGGCGGGTCCGGCTTCTTGGGCTGCCCGTGGTCCGGGGTGTGGTGGTTCTGATTGAATCCCTTGCCTTGGGTATCGGGGCCCTGGTGTACTCGGCCAACGAGTCGGCGGAATCGCAGGAAGAGAAACTCTCCCCCCTGGACACGGTTTTGTCGGTGGGACTCGCCGTAGGGCTGGCGGTTCTGCTTTTCGTAATCTCCCCCACCTTGCTCACCGGACTGCTTGGGCGGCACCTATCCGGGGTGTTTTTTTTGAACCTGGCTGAGGGCGGGGTCAGGATTGGATTTCTTCTGGGCTACATCATTTTCATCTCCCGGATGAAGGAGATCGAGCGCGTTCTCCAGTACCACGGTGCTGAGCATAAAGTTATCCATGCCCATGAGGCGGGGGAGGAACTGACGGTTGCGAGTGTACGCAAGTACCCTGTCCTCCATCCCCGCTGCGGGACCAGCTTCTTGTTGTTTGTAGCGGTGGTGAGTGTCTTCTTGTTTGCTTTCTTCGGCTGGCCTGGATTGTGGCAGCGAGTTGTAATCCGGGTCCTCACGGCCCCGGTGCTGGCTGGACTAGCCTATGAAGCTATCAGGCTCTCCGGGTCTTCCACTACCTGGCTGGTCAGGATCTTGGTCTGGCCCGGCCTGCTCCTGCAGAGGTTAACCACCCGGGAGCCAGACGACTCCCAGCTGGAGGTAGCCATCAAAGCCCTTGAAGGGGTCTTGGAAAACTAAACTGTCACCAGGAGGTCAGGTCTGGGTGATGTTCGAAAAGCTTGATCGCCTGAAGGAGAGGTACGAGGAGTTAGCCCAACTGCTGGCTGATCCCCGGGTCATTGCGGACCAGGAGCGGTGGCGCCAGTATGTCAAGGAACACGCTGAACTCTCAGATATTGTGTCCAAGTACACCGAGTACCAGGAACTAGAGAATGAGATGGATGAAGCAAAGGAACTCCTACGGGACAGTTCGGACCAGGAGTTTCGGTCCTTTGTTGAGGGTGAACTCAACGGCCTGAGGGTACGGCATGAGCGGGTACGCCAGGAGTTGAAGCGGCTCCTGGCACCCAAGGATCCCAACGACGAGAAAAACGTCATCGTTGAGATCCGGGCCGGGACCGGCGGGGACGAGGCGTCACTGTTTGCTGGTGACCTGTTCCGGATGTATTCACGCTATGCCGAAGTGAAGGGCTACAAGGTAGAGATTTTGAACTCTCATCCCACTGATATCGGTGGTTTCCGGGAGATTATCTTCGGGGTTGAGGGTAAGGGTGCTTACAGCCGCCTGAAGTATGAAAGCGGTGTCCACAGGGTGCAGAGGGTTCCAGCCACGGAATCACAGGGGAGAATTCACACCTCGGCCGCCACGGTGGCTGTGCTTCCGGAGGCAGAAGAGGTTGAGGTGGAGGTCGACCCCAGTGATCTCCGCATCGATACCTACTGTTCCAGTGGTCCCGGAGGCCAGAGTGTCAATACCACGTATTCTGCAGTCCGTATCACCCACCTGCCGACAGGCCTGGTGGTGACCTGCCAGGACGAGAAATCCCAGCACAAGAACAAGGAAAAGGCGATGAGGGTCCTCCGGGCCCGGCTTCTGGATATGATGGAGAAAGAACGGCATGCCGAGGAAGCCGAACTCCGCAGAGCGCAGGTGGGCACCGGTGACCGGAGTGAACGGATCCGAACCTATAATTTTCCCCAGAACCGCGTGACAGACCACCGGATCGGGCTTACCCTGCACAAACTGGACCGGGTTCTAGATGGGGAGCTGGACGAGATCATTGACCAGCTCATCACCACAGACCGGGCCCAGAACCTGGAAAACATGGATTAACCGGTTAACGGTGGGAGGTCTGAAGGAAAATGGTGGCCGGGGACGTCAAGACCATCGCCGCGGTCCTGCACTGGGGCCGTTCTTACCTTCGGGCAGCTGGTGTCGAGGAACCGGCCCGGACAGCTGCCATCCTCCTTGGGCATGTGCTCGACCATGATACAGGGTGGGTCTACGCTCACCCGGAGGAGATGCTCGACGAGGAGCATCTTTTTGCCTTTCACAGGGTCGTTAAAAAGAGGGCCCAAAGGGTCCCGGTCCAGTACATTACCGGGTGCCAGGAATTCATGTCGCTGGAATTCCTGGTTTGTCCCGGGGTTTTTATTCCCCGGCCGGAAACCGAGATTCTCGTAGAGTGGGTCCTCAAGGTCTCGAGAAGCCTACGCCCGAAGGTGTGCAAAGGCGGTGGGCAAGAGACTGGTGATCCTCTGATCGTGGCCGATATCGGCACCGGGAGTGGGGTGGTGGCAGTGAGCGTAGCGTACTACGTACCCTGGTGCCGGGTTTATGCTACCGATATTAGTACCAGGGCCCTCAAGGTGGCGGCTGAAAACGCCGCCCGAAATGGTGTGGCAGGACGGGTGTCCTTCTGGCAGGGAGACCTCTTTCAACCCCTGGATGAGAATGGCCTGGCCGGACAGGTGGACATCATAGCCACAAATCCTCCCTACGTCTCGACGGCGGAGTACCGGGATCTGGAGCCAGAGGTCCGCAGGTGGGAACCCGCCGAGGCGCTGCTGGCGGGTCCCAGGGGCCTTGATTTTTACCCGCGCCTGGCAGGAGAAGCACCCCGTTACCTTAAACCAGGGGGGTACCTGGGGCTGGAGGTGGGGTACAACCAGGCGGGCGCGGTAACTGCCATGCTCCAGTCCGACGGCCGCTATACCGCGATTGAGGTCTGGCGTGATTACGCGGGGCGGGACCGGGTAGTTACTGCCCGGTGCCGTGGAAGGGGGTAAATCCTTGTGCCGAAGACGAGAGTCATCCAGGTCAACCCGGCCGCACCTGAGCCGGCTGTAATCCAGGAGGCAGCCAGAATTATCAAGACGGGTGGGGTGGTTGTTTTTCCCACTGAAACTGTTTACGGCTTAGGGGCTGACGGCCTAAACCCGGCAGCGGTGGCCAGGATCTTTGCGGCTAAAGGACGCCCACCGGACAACCCGGTGATCCTTCACGTTTCCCACCCGGACGAAATTACCCCCCTGGTGGAAGAGGTGCCGCCCATGGCCTGGAAACTGGTGAAGGCCTTCTGGCCGGGGCCCCTGACCCTGATCCTGAAACGTTCGAAAGTGGTTCCAGATGTGGTAACTGCTGGCCTGGACACTGTGGCGACCCGGATGCCGGACCACCCTGTGGCCCTGGCCTTAATCAGGGCCTCAGGGGTGCCCCTTGCGGCCCCGAGTGCCAATATCTCCGGACGCCCCAGTCCCACCTTTGCCCGGCACGTTGAGGTTGACCTTTCCGGCCGGGTAGAACTGGTCTTGGATGGTGGGCCCACGGGCGTGGGCTTGGAATCAACGGTTTTGGACCTTTCACGGGGAAAACCTGTTATTCTCCGGCCGGGTGGGGTTACCAGGGAAGAACTGGCCGAGGTGGTGGGGGGAGTAGATGTGGATCCGGCGGTGGAAAGGCAGCCAGACCCGGATGAGAAGGCCGGCCCGGCCCGGTCACCCGGTACGAAATACATTCACTATGCACCTTTGGCCCCGGTAGTGGTGGTTCAAGGGGATTTCCGCCGGGAAGGGGAACTGGAAAGGATGGTGGCCACCATCCAGGCCCTGGCCGATTTCTACTGCAGCAGCGGGGACCGGGTTGGCATCATGGCGTCCCGTGAGACGGCACCCCTCTACCGCGCTGGTGTGGTGCGCGTGGTGGGTTCCCGTTCCGACCTCACTACGGTGGCGGCCAACCTTTTTCAGACCCTCAGGGCTTTCGACGAGGAGGGGGTGGACCGGATCCTGGCCGAAGGATTCGAAACCTCCGGGATCGGGCTGGCGGTGATGAACCGTCTCTACCGGGCCGCAGGGTTTCGTGTCCTCCCTGCGGGGGAAGACTGGATGCAGGTGGTTAGGAAGTGGGGGGTGGAAAGGTTGAGAGGGGAAGCCAAGGAGAACAGGACAAAAAAAAAGGAGAACAGGACAAAAAAAGAGGAAGAAAACGGGTGGGAAAAGGGAACGGTCTGGGAGCTGGAAGGGATGAAAAGGATTCTCTTTGTCTGTACGGGAAATACCTGCCGTAGTCCCATGGCCGAGGCCATTTTCCGTGCGCTGGCTCCTGGGGGTATCGAAGCTTCCTCTGCAGGGGTCGCTGCCTCTCCCGGGAGCCCGGCCATGCCCCAGGCCGTTGAGGTCATGAAGGAGATGGGGCTTGACCTCTCAGGGCACCGGGCACGGCAGGTAGAACCGGAAATGCTCCAGGAGGCAGACCTCATTCTGACCATGACTGGGCGGCACAAGGACGCTGCCCTGGGGATATCCCCTTCCAGCCGGAACCGGGTGTTTACCTTAAAAGAATTCGTTGGTGGGGGGGTGACGGAAGACACCGATATTCCTGACCCCTTTGGCGGTTCCCTGGAGGTCTACCGCCGGTGTGCCCGTGAACTGGAAGAACTCCTCAGCCGCCTCGTGGACAGGCTTGGCGCCGGGGAGAAGGAACCCGCGAGAGGTGGAAACCAGGGAAACGCGTAGACTAAAGAAGCGGGCTGGACCGGAAGGACAAAGATGGCAGCCAGGAACGGAAGCAGGGGAAGGAGAAGGATATGAAGGAGAGGGGAAGTTGTAGGGGTTGAAGTGGTTGAAAAAGAAGGGGAATCCGGTGAGGATCGAGAATTTTAACACAACCGCCCGGAAGGGGCTGGTTCCATGCGCGTGGTAATTGGTAGTGACCATGGAGGCTACCACCTGAAGGAAAACATTAAGGGCTTTTTGGCCGAACTAGGGATCCAGTGCCGGGATCTTGGCACCCACTCCCAGGACCCGGTGGACTATCCCGATTACGGGCGCCCGGTGGCCGAGGTTGTGGCCAGGGGCGACTATGACCTCGGGATCTTGGTTTGCGGCACCGGGATCGGGATGAGTATTGTGGCTAACAAGGTTCCGGGGATCCGGGCGGCTCTTTGTCACGATGTTTTTTCGGCCCGGGTTACAAGGGAGCACAACGACTCCAATGTTCTTTGCCTGGGCGGGCGTGTTCTCGGCAGCGAACTGGCTCGTACCATTGTCAAGACCTGGCTGGAGGCAGAATTCACGGGGGGGCGTCACGCCAGGAGGGTTAATAAGATCCTGGCAATGGAGAAAGAATATGGTAGAAGCCTGACAGGGCTTAATAAGGAATGACATCTACCGAGCCCTTTCCGGGATTCTTTGCGGGGTGTAAATTGTGTTTGGTGAGATTCAGGAGCAAGCACGCAGAGCCACCCAGGAACTCCTGGGGATCGCCAGGCCTCAGCCCGGACGGGTCCTGGTGGTCGGATGCAGTACCAGTGAGGTTATGGGGAAGAGAATCGGTACAGCCGGGAATGTCGAAATAGGACGCGCGGTTTTCGAAGGGGTGGTGGAAGCAGCCTCAGAATTCGGTGTGGATGTGGCTGCTCAGTGCTGTGAACACTTGAACCGGGCCCTGGTGGTTGAAGAAGAGGTGGCTGACCGGTTTGGTTGGGAGACAGTGACAGTCCAGCCGGTACCGCAGGCAGGGGGAGCCTTTGCGGCGTCGGCCATGGGCTCCTTTCGCCGCCCGGTGGTGGTGGAAAGGATCCAGGTCCATCTCGGCCTGGATTTCGGTCACACCCTGATCGGCATGCACCTGCGACCGGTGGCCGTGCCGGTTCGCCTCTCCACGGAGAGGGTCGGACAGGCCCCGGTGGTGGCGGCCAGAACCCGACCGAAGCTCATTGGTGGGGCCAGGGCGTTGTATCCTGGGGATCAGGGGAGGAAAGACCAAAAGTGAAGGTAACAAGGGTGCCCGCCTCCACGAGTTTCCAGGGGACCCCGGTAGAAGGCAAGCCTGGGAGGGGGAAACGGCCTTCCTGGGACCGGTATTTCATGGAGATTGCCCAGGTGGTTTCCAGGCGTTCTACCTGCCTGCGCCGCCGGATCGGGGCCGTGGTGGTTTTAGAAAAGCGGATTTTAACCACCGGGTACAACGGGGCACCCACGGGCCTGGCCCACTGCCTGGATATCGGCTGCCAGCGGGACCGCCTTGATGTTCCTTCCGGGCAAAGGCATGAGCTCTGCCGTGGTCTTCATGCAGAGCAGAACGCTCTGCTCCAGGCCGCCAGGTACGGAATCAGTGTCCAGAGGGCTACCATGTATACGACTACCGAGCCCTGTGTCTTATGTAGCAAAATGCTCATCAACGCCGGGATCAAGAAGGTCATTTACGGTGAGGAATACCCGGACGAAATGGCTCGTGCGATGCTGCGGGAGGCCGGGCTCGAGGTTACGAGGTACAGGGAGGGTCAGGAATGAAAATGAACACCAAAACTATTTCCTTACCCCGGCTCAATAACCTCCACCCTTCCCTGGAATCTACTGCGCTGAAGCTCATGGAGGAAGCCGGTGAACTTGGGGCGACCATTGGTAAATTCCGGGGTTTGAGCGGAGAGAAGGTTGAAATGGACAAGCACCAGGTGGCGGAAGCCATCAGTGCCGAGCTGTTGGATGTAGCTCAAACGGCTGTGACCATGATGTTTGTGCTGGAGGAGCAGTTCCAGATTGATGTTGATCAGGTCTTGACCCGGCATGTGGAGAAGCTGGTGCAGAAAGGATACCTCAAGCTCGACTGACATCCAAACCTGGGTTGGTTAGCGGTGTCGTGGGGAATTTTATGGCTTTGACGAGCCTTACCAAAACAGGTATTATAGTATTACCTGTTATGTTAATCTCTTTTTGTGATCTTAGTTTCTATCGGTAGAGGATGCTGGTTGAAACCAACCACGTGGTCTGTGATGAGAAAGGATGCTGACCAATGCCGAACTACGTTACTGTTTTCTTGGTGGCACTGGTAGTAGCCGTGGTGCTGACCCCCCTGGTGAAAAAGCTGGCCCTGCGGATGGGAGTGGTGGACCAGCCGGTTGAGCGGAGCGTACATAAGGAGCCAACCCCACATCTGGGCGGGGTGGCTATTTACGCTGCTTTTGTCGTAAGTGCCCTGGTGGGAATCGGGGCAGAAGCCCCTGAGAGCAGGGGGATCCTGGTGGGCGGCACCCTGATCCTATTGTTGGGGCTTGTAGATGACATCTGGCGCCTCTCACCGAAAGCCAAGTTTGTGGGTCAGGTCATCATTGCCATGGTGGTTGTTGCCTTTGGGGTGCGGATCCAATGGGTCACGAACCCCTTTGGCGGTATGTTTATGCTCGGGAGCTGGAGTATTCCCCTCACGGTGCTCTGGATTGTGGCCGTGGTCAATGTTATCAATCTCATCGATGGTCTGGACGGGCTGGCGGCTGGGATCTCTTCTATTGCAGCCGTGACCCTTTTCTTTGTGGCCCTGGGAAAGGGGTACTCCCACGTGGTGGTCCTCACGGCGGCACTAGCCGGGAGCACGCTGGGCTTTCTCCCTTACAACTTCAACCCGGCAAAGATTTTCATGGGTGATTCAGGGGCCATGTTCTTGGGTTATGCCCTGGCGGCCATTGCTGTGGAGGGGACACTGAAGAGTACCACTACCATTGCCCTGGCCATTCCCATTCTCGCCCTCGGGTTACCGATTCTTGATACCTCCTTCGCCATTGTGCGCCGGTTTGCTGCCCGCCGGCCCATTCACCAGGCAGACCGTGAGCACCTGCACCACCGGCTGCTGGACCTGGGCCTCACCCAGCGGCAGACGGTGGTGGTTATGTACGCAGTCAGCGGGTGGTTGGGTGTCAATGCGATTCTCCTGGCCGAAATGAATACCATCAAAGGCTTCCTGCTCATTGCCCTTGTCTGTTCGGTTCTGTTCCTGGGCGCAAGGAAGGTGGGGATTCTCAACATCAGGCAGGGGAGAAACATCAACCGCTGAAAGGGAGTTTGAATGCGTCCAATCAGGGTAGTTACCATTTTCGGTGTTCGACCGGAGGCCATCAAGATGGCGCCGGTCATCGCGTGTCTCCGGGAAAACCCAGGCCACTTCGAGGTTCGGGTCGTGGTTACGGCTCAGCACCGGGAGATGCTGGACCAGGTGCTGGACCACTTTTCCATCAGTCCGGACTACGACCTGGATATTATGCGTCCCCAGCAGACCTTGACGGAGGTCACCGTGAGGGCGCTGCGCGGCTTGAGGCCGGTTTTGGTGCGCGAAAACCCCGACCTGGTCCTGGTCCACGGTGACACCGCCACGACCTTTGCCGGCAGCCTGGCTGCCTTTTACCGCCAGGTACCGGTGGGCCACGTGGAAGCCGGCCTCCGCACCCGGTGCAAGTATGCACCTTTTCCCGAAGAGATGAACCGGCGTTTGACCGGGGTTTTGGCGGACCTGCACTTTGCACCCACGGCCACGGCGCGGTCTAACCTCCTGGCCGAAGGAGTACAGGACCGCTCTATCTTTGTGACTGGAAATACTGCCATTGATGCCCTGCACCTTACCGTCAAGAAGGGGTACCGGTTTCAAACTCCCCTGCTCAGGGGGCTTGATTTTGGTGGCCGCAAGGTGGTTGTGGTTGATGCTCACCGCCGGGAAAACTTTGGGCGCCCCATGGAGGAGGTCTGCCTGGCCCTGCGGGACATTGCGTCCGGTCACCCGGAGGTGGAACTGGTTTTTTCGGTGCACAAGAACCCGGCCGTGGAGGAGGTGGCCCGGCGTCTTCTTTCCGGCTGCGACCGGGTCCACCTGGTGGAGCCCCTCCCGTACCCGGAGTGGGCCAACCTGATGAAGGCTGCCTACCTTATCATTACCGATTCCGGTGGACTTCAGGAAGAGGCACCTTCCCTGGGAACACCGGTCCTCCTCCTCCGGGATACCACGGAGCGGCCGGAAGCCCTGGAAGCAGGTACGGTGGTCATGGTGGGCCCCCACCGGGAGCGGATTGTCTCCGCGGTGGGCCGGCTTCTCCGGGACCCCTTGGCCTACGAAAAGATGTCCCGGGCTGTAAACCCTTACGGAGACGGGCGGGCGGCGGAGAGAATTCGGGCTGCTATCTTGTACCATTTCGGCCGGCATCCTCAACGACCGCCGGAATACAAGGGGGCATCATAGGAGCCGGCTTTCCAAATATTCCAAAGCAAGCCTTAATTCTCACTTGCACGGCTATTTGCAGCCTGGCCGTGAACCGGCAGGAACCTGGCTGGTGGTGTCGAAGATGTCGATGGGTGGCACTTGTAGCCAAAGGGTGCCGGTGCAGGCCAGATTGCTCTGAAACCTCAGGTGTAGGGTCAGTTTGCAACCCCGCGGAGTGTGGTATATAATTGACAGGGCGAATCCCAGGGTGAATCCTGGTGAGTTCGGCCGGCCAAGGTCTTTGTTCACTTTGCACCGCACGGAGGGCCCGGTATGGGAAGAAAAGACCGCTCCCGGGGCTTCAGGTATTTTAACCTGGTTCTCTCTTTCGGTATTACCCTTGTTCTGGCGATGCTTTTCGGCTACTGGGGCGGGTCTTACCTGGACCTTAGATTAGGGACCGACCCCTGGCTGGCTCTGACCGGGATCTTCCTTGGAGTTGTCACTGGTTTTCGTTACCTGGTTCGGGAACTTCTCAAGGAGGTGGCCCAGGAGGAATCCAGGAATGACAGGGGCTAAGACCGGTCACAGGAAGTTGGTGATCACTGAGATCCTCTTCCTGGCCTGCATCGGGTGGTGGTAGGTGGTTGGTTGTGGCTCCAGCTTTTCGGTTCGCCACTGGCCTGCTTTTTGGTGTTCTGGTGGGAGGTATCAACCACTGGTACACCTTCTCGGTCCTGAACCGGGGCCGGGCTCTAGGAGTGGAACTGGCGCAGCAGATGACCGGCCGGTTCCTGATCCGGTTCGTGGTTGATTTTGCTGCCTTTATGGTTGTCTACCTGGTTTTCGGAGACCCTCTGGCCATCGGGGGTACACTTATGGGACTTTTGCTTGTTCTTGCCTTTGGTACCTGGACTTACGTGCGAAAACAAGGAGGGTTTGCGGGAAAATGAGGGAGATGATCCTGGCTGTCGCTCAACACGGTGATGCCCCGGGGCATGGTGGTGCCCTCTTTGTCATCCCAGGGATCGGGCTGGAGGTTACCAGCCGGGTGACCACCATGTGGGGGATCATGGCGGTAATCATTCTTTTCGGGTGGCTAGTTACCCGGGGCTTGAAGCAGATCCCTGAATCCCGCCTTCAGAACGGGGTGGAAATGGCACTGGAGGGGCTGATGAGCATCCTGAACTCCATCATGCATGAAAACCAGGCCCGCCGGTTCCTGCCTTTTTTGGGGAGCCTTTTTATTTTCATCCTGGTTTCAAACTATTCAGGCTTGCTACCCGGTGCCGGTGAACTCCCGGGGTTTAATCCCCCCACCAATACCTGGAGTGTTACCGCCGGTTTGGCCATTATTGTCTTTGTAGTAGTTCATTTCTTTGGAATCAAGGAAAAGGGCCTGGGTTATTTCAAGCATTTCGTGGAGCCGTTGTTCCTGGCCCCCTTGATGCTGCCTTTAAGCATCCTGGAAGAACTTGTCAAACCCTTCTCGCTTTCCCTCCGTCTTTACGCCAATATCTTTGCCGGTGAGGCTGTCCTTTTGGGACTGCTCTTTGCCTTGCCGTATTTTCTACCGATCAGTGTTTTGCTCCTGGAGGTCATTTTTGGGTTTGTCCAGGCTTTCATTTTTACCACCCTGGCCACGGTTTATATTGCCAATGCTACTTCGGAGGCCGAGCATTGAGCAGTATCCAGCAATACCGAGCTTGAAGATCAAAACACCCTTCATGGACTTCCCTGCATGCCACGCAAAAGCAAAAGACCCCGCCGGTTGAGATAAGATGTCCTGGATTGGGAAAAATTACGGGGGAAGGGGGGAAACGTAGCAATGCAGACCGCACTGGCAATTGCCGTCTTTGGTGTAGGTGCTCTCCTGGCTGTTGCCATCGCCGCCTTTGGTTCCGCCACAGCCCAGGGTCGAACGGCAGCGGCGGCCATGGAGGCTATCTCGCGTCAGCCTGAGGCGGGTGGCCGGATCTTCATTTCCATGTTACTGGCCTTGGCCTTCATGGAGGCCTTGACCCTCTTTGTCTTTGCCCTGGTTTTCATTGTACAGGGGGTTGTTTCGGGTCTCATCGCCGGGTAGGGGCACCCGAGGCTGGGTGAGTTAGCCTCGAACAAGGTCGGGTAGCCTTCACAAGGCGGTTCACCTTTCATCTTGTCTAACTAAGTTCACAAGAGGGTTCGTCGGGCGGTTGGTTCTGCTAACCGCCCCAAGGTGTTTTCGCCTCTGGTCACCAGAGAGGGGGAAGCAAAATGGAGTTTTCTATCCATGAACTTCTATGGGCCATCATTAACTTCACGATCTTCGCGCTCCTGTTACGCCTGGTCTTCTGGAAACCCCTTCTGAAACTCCTGGATGAGCGTCGGGAGTTGATAGCGAGAAACATCCGGGAGGCAGAAGAGGCCAAGCGGGAATCGGAACGACTGCGCAGGGAGTACGAGGAGAGAATGGCGGCGGCCCGTGAGGAAGCCAACGAAATCGTCAACAAGGCCAACCGGGCTGCCGAGGAAGCCCGGACCAAGATCCTTGAGGAGGCCCGGGCAGAGGCCGAAAAGGTCATGGAACGTGCTGAAGAGAGCATCCGGGCTGAAAAGGAAAGGGCTGTGGCTGAACTGCGCCGCGAAGTGGCCGGCCTGGCCCTAATGGCTGCGAGCCGGGTGTTGGAAAGGGAGCTGACTTCAGAAGATAACGAGAGACTGGTCAGGGAAGTGGTGGAACAGGCAGGGGATGTACAATGACCCGGAGTGCTGTGGCCCGGCGCTACGCCACTGCCCTTTTTGAAATTGCCCGGGAACGCGGGCAGATTGACGCCTTTGAGCACGAACTGAAAAGGGTGACCACCACCCTGACGGGTACCAGGGAAGCAAGGCGTACCTGGGAACACCGTCTGATCCCACCAGCAGAGAAGAAGGATATTCTCAACCGGTTGTTTGGCCAGGAATTGTCAGACACCTTCAGGGGCTTTCTCCACGTTGTTATTGAAAAACACCGGGAAAAATACCTGGAGGCCATCAGGGACCATTACCAGGCCTTGGCCGATGGTGAAAGGCAAGTGGTGGAGGTCCTGGTTACCTCGGCCCGCAAGCTAAAGGATGAGCAGCGAGCCATGCTTGTGGGCCGGCTGGAGGCCAGCCTGGGTAAGAACGTCCGCCTGGTGGAAAAAACAGACCCATCCCTTTTGGGCGGGCTCGTGATCCGGATTGGAGACCAAAAAATTGACGGCAGTGTCCGCCAGAAACTGATGAGGCTGAGACACCAGATGGTCCAAGAGCAGCCTACGGAAGGGGGTTACCCGTTATGAGCATCAGGCCTGAAGAGGTAACCAGTATCCTGAAGCGCCAAATCCAGAAATATGAAGCAGGGATTGAAATTGAAAACGTTGGGACTGTAATCCAGGTCGGGGACGGGATTGCCCGCATTTACGGGCTGGAAACGGCGATGGCCGGGGAACTACTGGAGTTTTCCAACGGTGTCTACGGTATGGCCCTTGACCTCGAGGAGGACAACATCGGGTGTGTTATCCTGGGCCCGTACGTGGACATTAAAGAGGGGGATGAGGTGAAGCGGACCGGTCGTATCGTTGAGGTTCCGGTTGGAGAGGAACTCATCGGCCGGGTGATCAATGCTGTCGGCCAACCGGTGGACGGCCGGGGTCCGCTGGAAACCGAGCACTTCAGACCGGCGGAGTTTAAGGCCCCGGGCGTAGTGGTTCGCCGCCCGGTGAACCAGCCGCTCCAGACGGGGCTCAAGGCCATCGATTCCATGGTACCCATCGGGCGGGGACAGCGTGAGTTGATTATCGGCGACCGGCAGACAGGTAAAACTGCCCTGGCTGTTGATACCATCATCAACCAGAAGGGTGAAGACGTGATCTGTGTTTACGTGGCCATCGGCCAGAAAAGGTCGACGGTGGCCGGGGTGGTTGAAAAACTCCGGGAAACTGGGGCCATGGATTACACCATCGTGGTTTCGGCCACGGCCAGTGAACCGGCTCCCATGCTTTACCTTGCTCCCTACACCGGATGCGCCGTTGGTGAGTATTTCATGTACGAGGAAGGCCGCGATGTTCTCGTGGTTTATGACGATCTTTCCAAGCATGCCATCGCGTACCGGGAACTCTCACTGCTTCTCAGGCGGCCGCCCGGGCGGGAGGCCTTCCCTGGAGACATCTTCTACCTGCACTCCAGGCTTCTGGAGCGGGCTGCCAAGCTGGATGATGCCCATGGGGGCGGTTCGCTGACTGCCCTTCCCATCATTGAGACCCAGGCGGGTGATGTGTCTGCTTACATCCCGACCAATGTCATTTCCATTACCGACGGTCAGATCTACCTGGAGTCCGACCTCTTCTACGCTGGCCAGCGACCGGCCATCAACGTGGGCCTTTCCGTGTCGCGTGTTGGGGGAGCGGCCCAAATCAAGGCCATGAAACAGGTGGCAGGACGGCTGCGTCTTGACCTGGCCCAGTACCGTGAACTGGCTGCTTTCGCCCAGTTTGGTTCTGAGCTGGATAAGGTTACCCAGGCCCGCCTGGCCCGCGGGGCACGTACCATGGAGGCACTAAAACAGGGTCAGTACGAGCCGATGCCGGTTCAGGAACAGGTAGCCTTCATCTTTGTGGCTGTCAACGGTTACCTGGACGACCTTGAGATCGACGAGATCTCCGGGTTCGAAAAACAGTTCCTGGCTTACATGCGGAAAGAGAGGAAGGATGTCTTGAGGGACATCAAGGAGACCGGGGAACTGGGTGATGAGCTCACGGAGCGGTTGAAAAAGAGCATCGAGGAATTCAAGGCCCTGTACAAGTCCCAGCGGGCCGCGGCCAACAATGCTGGGAGGGAGACGGCTGTCTCCTGAGGTCCCGCCCTACAAACCCGGGCGGGACACTGCGAAAGACCCAGAGATGTGAAACAGGGTTAACAGGTGGTGACGGTAAATGGCAAAGGCCGGAGTCCGTGACATAAAGCGCCGTATTCGTGCTGTTACAAGTACCCAGCAGATTACCAGGGCCATGAAAATGGTGGCCGCGGCGAAACTGAGGCGCGCCCAGGTCAAGGTTGAGGCTGCCCGGCCCTACGCCCGGAGTCTCAATGAACTGCTGTACCGGCTGGTTTCCATCCAGACCAGGGGGTCATCTCTCCACCCCTTCCTGGAGGAGAGGAAGGTGGAAAAGGTAGGTTACCTGGTTGTGACCGGGGACCGGGGGCTTTGCGGCAGCTATAACATTAATGTTCTGCGCCTGGCTTCTCAAACCATTTCATCTAGTCCCAATCAAGTCCAGGTGGCAGCGGTGGGCAAGAAGGGGCGTGATTTCTTTCTAAGAAGGGGGCGCGAGCTCCTTTTTGCGGAACTCGGCTTGGAAGAACCAGACTTTTCCCAGGCGGCCTGGATTGCCCGGCGCCTCGTGGATTACTTCCTGGATGGAACCCTCGATGAGGTCAGCGTGGTATACACCAAGTTCATCTCGGCTCTCCAGCAGGTACCAACGGTGAAACGTCTCTTTCCCCTTCGTGTCCCCGCAGGGGCCGAAGACAAGGGAAGGGTGACTTCGGAATACATTTTTGAACCATCGGTTTCCGAGGTGGTTGATCGCCTTCTCCCCCGTTATGTCGAAACACAAGTTTACCACGCTCTCCTGGAATCAAAGGCCAGTGAGCACGCGGCTCGAATGACGGCGATGGGGGCGGCCACCGACAACGCCGCGGAAATGATTGAAAGCCTGACCTTGCAGTTCAACCGTGCCCGCCAGGCCAGTATTACCAAGGAGATTGCCGAAATTGTTGGTGGCGCCGAGGCTCTGAGAACCTGATGGTGCAGGTTGGACCGGCTGCAGTCTGGTTACAAGAGGAGGGAGATCATGAATAATAATGTCGGAAGGGTCTTGCAGGTTAAGGGGCCCGTGGTTGACATAGAATTTGAACCGGGACATCTCCCCGACCTTTACAATGCCATCGTGATCCGGACCAGGGGCAATGGGAGGGAAAAGGTTGATTCCGCCAACCAGCATGCCCTAGACATCACCCTCGAGGCCCACCAGCACCTGGGAAACAACGTGGTCCGGTGTGTGGCAATGTCCTCCACCGACGGTGTGCAGCGTGGGATGTCGGCGCTGGATACAGGAGCCCCAATTACCATCCCTGTTGGCCGTGAGGTTCTCGGGCGGATATTTAATGTCTTGGGTGAGCCTATCGATGAAAAGGGCGAAGTAAATGTCAAGAAAAGGCTGCCGATCCACCGGCCGGCCCCTGATTTTGAGGACCAGGAACCATCCCGGGTAATCTTGGAGACAGGCATTAAGGTGGTGGACCTGTTGGCTCCTTATGCCCGGGGCGGTAAAATCGGCCTCTTTGGAGGGGCCGGGGTGGGCAAGACGGTCCTGATCATGGAACTGATCCGCAATATTGCGTATGAACACGGTGGTTTCTCTGTCTTCGCTGGTGTGGGAGAACGCACGCGCGAGGGCAATGACCTCTGGTTGGAGATGACCGAGTCTGGGGTAATTGATAAGACGGCCCTGGTTTTTGGTCAAATGAACGAGCCGCCGGGGGCGAGGATGAGGGTAGGGCTCACCGGGTTGACCATGGCTGAGTATTTCCGGGACGAGGAAGGCCAGGATGTCCTCTTGTTCATCGATAATATCTTCCGGTTTACCCAGGCCGGCTCGGAGGTGTCCGCCCTCCTGGGGAGGATGCCGTCGGCGGTGGGGTACCAGCCGACCCTGGCTACCGAAATGGGGCTCCTCCAGGAGCGGATTACTTCTACCAAGAAGGGGTCCATCACTTCAGTCCAGGCCATTTACGTGCCGGCCGACGACCTGACCGATCCCGCTCCTGCCACAACCTTCGCTCACTTG
>SESX01000037.1 GCA_004367365.1 Candidatus Acetocimmeria pyornia | reverse complement strand
GGCGGAAGAAGTCATTGCCCAGATCATAGTGTTGCCTGACGCCCTCAGCCTGCTCCTCTTTACTGGTGGACCGCTGCCGTCTCAGAAAACGTTGAGCCAAACCCCTGACCTCGGCAGCCGCCAACCTGGACTGGTTCTGAATAGCGATCCGAAAGAATTCGCGCAGGTCGCCCTCAATTTCGATCTTGCCCTGAATGTAAGCCTCTCCCAGCTCGACAGAAGGATTGGCCAGCACATCCTGTAGTGATATCTTCTCCCGAAGGATTAACCGAAAGCGCGGTGTGGACTGCGACTGGACCGACACCTGCCTCTTTGACTCTCCATTAACCTGGTCACGTACCTGTTCTTCGGTTCCATAGACCTCCGTCTCTCCGTCCCAGTAGGTTACAGCAAAAGGCCCTCCTTTGACACCCCGCAACAGGGAACGAAAAAGGGTTTTTTCACCTTAATTCCCCCTTCGCGTGTCATGCGCCTCGATACTTGAGAACCAGGCTGTAGTAGACGGTGGATCAGCTGGCTGGTTCACGAGCCAAAAAAGCTTCCCTAAACCGAACATCCTCTCCATCTTGATTTCTCAGTTCAACTCACTCTTCCACGGCTGCTCACCACCTGGACTTTCACGTACTCCCCGTCCTAACCGCCACCAGCAGCTGGCTGAGCAAGCCTCTGCACTTGACCATCGATCTGGTCTCAATTTTGAACCCGGCCTGCTGCAACAGTGGAGTCAATTCTGCTCCTTTTCGCACACCGAAGATACCCGGCCAGTGCTTGTAGGCCCACTGCCACAGCGAGTCGAAACCGCCGGCATAGGTCAGGACTACGCATCTGCCTCCCGCTTTAACCACTCGCGCAAACTCTGCGCAGATTCTCGGGATTTCTGTCAGCGGGACAAGTTCTAACATGTAGGTACTAAACAACACATTATAGCTGGCGGTCTTCAAAGGCAGAGCACGGGCATCTCCCTGCAAGAGGCGGTAGTTCCTGTACGAAGTCCTCGCTAAACGCTGTTGAGCTCTCTCCAGCATCTCGGGGCTAAGATCCACGCCATCATACCAGCCTTTACTTATCAGAGGCAGGACCTGTGCTGCCAGGTGTCCACCCCCGACTGCTACCTCCAGCACATGGTCAACCGACTTCAAGGCAGCCGACTCCAGGGCCAGAGTGTGTGGTGCGCGCTCTATAAAAAGGAGCAAGACGTCGATAGCTGTTGTCAATCACCTGAATCAACACCTCCACAAAAAACTGCGCGAGGTCACAAGCAGCTGGTTCTACGGTCGACGGGAGGGCGATTTCCACAATACCGTCCAGAAGGCGAGAAGGACAAGTCCAGGCGTCTTCCCCTTGCACGGCCTGGTTGCCACGGCAGGAGCTCTTTCCTTCAATGCCGTTCACTCTGGCTCGGGAAACTTGAGGTGGTTGACCCTGATCGAAAGTTAATCCCCGCCACGGACCCAAAAACTTCTGGTTTTTCGCCTGAACCTCCTTAAAGGCACTCTCTACGGGATCCCCGCGAGGCTTTTCTGGCGCTGGTGGAAGTGGTGCAGGTGGTAGGTCGGGTGCTGTCGGGTTGGAAGGGGTTTTGGCTCATGACTGGGCAACGGCATCTACGGGAGATATCCCATCTCCAACAAGCCGGCGAGGACCCTCACAGTTGAGCCCTACAAACCGGCGGTAACCGGTATGCATGCGGACCTCCTGCTCCAGGTGATGATCCGGCAGGTTAACCAGGCGGCCGATCGGCGTCAGCCCGAAGGGCAGATCCGGATCCCAGGCAGGCCGACCTGGGGCAGGCTCATGAGCATACGTGCTCTTCACCAGTTCGTGGAAGGACAGGCCTACGGTGGCTTCGATCCGGTACAGCAGGTGATCTTCTGCACCAGGTCATCCAGCGGTTCACCTGAAACAAGCGCTGGTTCTGTGCACCGGTCTGTTACTGTTTCCAGGGCATGATACTCAACTCCTGAGGAGGGGGTTTACCAACTACTTCGACACAGACTCGAAAAATCTAGCTGGAGTGCAATGATTTTTTACAACGGTTTTAGGTGCTAGAATAGACCCTAAGATTAGGAAGACACTTGTAACCCTACTTGTGGTACTGGCGCAAGGGGGGCACTTGACGGGCTATGTTTTTTTCCCCAGGGGAATTTGAAAGGCGGTGGAAAGCGGTTACCAGGTTGCTACCGCCCAGTATGAGGCTGCGCAGAAGATACTGGAACAGGCCAGGGCGGCCCTGAAGCTGGCGGAAACCGGTGAGCTAAGTACCGGTATCCAGAGCAAGGAAGCATCTGGGGTGCAGGCTTACCTTTCCCAGGCGGAAGCCGCACTGCAAGCGGCCCTTGCCCAGGAAGAGACCGCTAGGGCGGTGCTGGCCGAGGCGGAGGCAGTGCTGGCCAAGGCTATTATTCGCGCCCCAATAAGTGGGACGGTGGTCAACAAACTGGTGGATGAAGGCGAGTTGGTCGCCCCCGGCACTCCCCTGGTGCGCCTGGTGGACCTGGATAACCTGGAACTGACGGTATACTTTCCGGGACGGGAACTGGGGAGAGTGAAACTGGGACAGCCCGCCCGGGTGTTCATCGACTCTTACCCTAATCAGCCCCTGGAAGGCAAGGTCACCTTCATCTCCCAGGAAGCGGAGTTTACTCCCAAGAACGTGCACATGAAAGACGAGCGGACAAAAATGGTTTATGCTGTTAAGATCAGTCTTGCCAATCCGGAGGGTCTACTTAAGCCGGGTATGCCGGCTGATGCAGAGATTTTGTTGGATGAGGGCCGTTAAGCCATGGAAAACTACGCTATTGTCACTGATCACCTGACCAAAAAATACGGTAAAGTGACAGCGGTGGACGGTATCCGGCTGTAGGTGAGAAAAGGGGAGATTTTCGGACTGGTTGGGCCGGACGGCGCTGGCAAGACGACCACCATCCAGATTTTGTGTGGGCTCAAGACTCCTAATTGCGGGAGCGCCACCGTCGCGGGGGTGGATGCCGTTCGGGAGGCGGACCGGCTGCCCATCACCGCCAAACCTCTCCGAAAGGCTGCCACAATGCTGAAACAGCATCGTAGTTTCAAGGATGTGCATATCTTCGGCGAGGACCTGCACCTGGTGGTGTCCGATGCCGCGGGGGAGCAACAAGGGATCAGGGACTACCTGGAAGGCCAGGGAATTGTAGTAGAGGGGATCCTGCGGGTGGACCCTAGCCTAGAAGACATCTTTGTCTCGGCCATCGCAGGTCCTGGAGGGGGCCGGACCTCGCTAGCCCGGAAAGAAAGGGCGCCAGTCGGGTTCACGGATCCAGTGCATAACCCTTCTCACCGTGACAAAGGGTACGCGGTGGAGGTGACAGGCATGACGAAGTGCTTTGGCAGCTTCACCGTGGTCAACGCAGTTAGTTTCAAAGTGCACAAGGGCGAGATCTTCGGCTTCCTGGGACCCAACGGTTCCGGCAAGTCCACCCTCATCCGCATGCTGTGCGGCCTGCTACCCCCCACTTCAGGCCGGGCCACCGTGGCCGGCTTCGACATCAGCACTCAGGCTCACCTGGTCAGGCCTCTTATCGGTTACATGTCCCAGAAGTTCTCCCTCTATAACGACCTGACGGTCGAAGAGAACATTGACTTTTATGCCGGGATTTACGGCCTGAAAGGGAAAAGAAAAAGGTGGTGCAAG
Organism: Candidatus Acetocimmeria pyornia; assembly: GCA_004367365.1. GTDB lineage: Bacteria > Bacillota > Sulfobacillia > UBA3575 > UBA3575 > Acetocimmeria > Acetocimmeria pyornia. The sequence goes on along the minus strand of SESX01000037.1, from coordinate 14,535 downwards.
GAGTGGGTTCTGGAGATGGCCTGCCTTACTGGCAGGGAGCGGGTGATGGCCTGCTGCTGGCCGCCGGCGCTGTGGTGAGGGAGAAAGAAGCCGGTACCCTGGAACAGCTCATGGTCACCCCCATCACCTCCGGGGAACTGGTGCTGGCCAAGATCCTGCCGATGGGGATCATCAAGATGGCTGGCCTTGTGGTGGGGGTGTCCATCGCGGTCTTCGTCTTCCACGTGCCGGTGAGGGGCAGTCTACCCCTGTTTTTCGTGCTCTCCACCCTGATCTTTTTTGCAGCCATGGGGATCGGCGTCTACCTAGCGACCTTGGCGCGGAACATGCAGCAGGTGCTTCTGTTAAGTTTTTTCGTGCTTTTTCCCGTGATGTTCCTTTCGGGGACCCTGGTACCCATCGAGAACACCCCGCCGGCGCTGCAGTACATGTCCTACCTGAGCCCCCTGCGCTACTATATGGACATCGCTTTCGGGGTTTTCCTCAAGGGGGTGGGTCTGGAGGTCCTTTGGCCCCAGGCGGTCGCCCTGGCAGTCTTCTCGCTGATGATCTTCTCACTCAGTATTGCCCGCTTCCGGCGTCGCTGGTTTAGAGTTCTGGCGCCAGGTCGGCATGAGTGAGGTGGACCTTGAGCTTGAGAAAAAATAGGAAGAGGTCAAGAGGCTGGCCCGGGCTGCTAAAACTAGTTTCAACAATAAGAAGCCTGAACCAAAAACGCCCCTGTAAGCGTCCAATATATCAAAGGGCCCGTGCTGGGCCGGTGCAAAAGTTAAGACTAAAGTTCAGCACCGTGGAGGTGTTCTTGGCATGGGGATTGTGCTGCGCCGCGGAACGTTCTTTCTGCTTGCTGTCGTTGTTCTCACTGTCCTTCTCATCTCGGGCTGTAGCTTGGTGCCCGGGCGCCCAGGTGATGGAAGGCACCCTTGAGAAGGACGCCCGGCACACGGCGGACATGGTCCGTGTCGACGGGATCTGGAAGTGGGAGTTGTTGAAATAAGGCGACGTCCGCGGCAGGAGGCGCCTCGTATTCCGTAAGCATCGTCGAACCTACCTGGTGAGTGTTGGCACGAGAATGGACTTTGGGTTGTTGGTGGTGTTGGTCACGGCCCTTGCGGCCGGATCCTCCGGCAGGGACGCGTATCCTGCGGGCCGTGCCCCGGGTGGGGCACATCCCCTTCTGGGAAAACCGCTGGTTAGCCAAGCAACAACGGGACTACTAGAAAAGTGGCAAGTAAGTACGCGACCACGATGCATACCAGGATTCCCATGATCCAGAAAAGTGGCGAACGGAAATGTACAGAGCGAGAATAGTACCGAAGTCCTGCTAAGCATAAGCACGCTAAGATTAGAAAAGCCACCATTCCCGGCCAATTAAAAGAGACGCTAACTGCCAAGAGAAACCTCACCTCCTCCAAAATGGACGGTAAGACTTCCTTCTCGATCATCGATGGTCTTTCCTCTGAAGACCGGGAATTCGCCTTTGCCGGTTCCGGGCTGAATCAAGCCACCCTCACTTTCCCAGCCAGCCCGAAGCCGGCCGCTTCAAACCCCGAGGCTAGCACCTAAAATTCCCGCTAGCTTCAGAGGCCTCCCCAACCCATGAGGTCGGGGCCTCGCCAAGAGGTTTGCTTCTAGCCTTCCGCCCTGAACTGAGCACCTAAGGGAGGTTGTTGAGCTCTGACTCCCCATCCTCCCAGTCTTATTTCGGGGCTTTACATCCGGTCGCTGGTGTTCTCTGCTGGTCAGTTGGCGTAGTCTGCGAAACTCACCGGCACGATCACTCTTTCCGCAATGGACCCGTCCCGGGGATCCTCACTGTAGATGATCACTGCTCCATGTGGGCTGGTGGGTTTCTCGTAGTCAACCTCAACCTCAAAGGTCCCCCAGCCGACTCCGCTAGAAGCCTGGACCGGGCCGCGGAATAGTTCGTTGTGCCCGTCCTCGATCACCACGATAAGGGAACCTTCGAAGACCCGAGCCCACCCTTTAATCAGAATTGGACTTTTCACTTCCTGACCGGGCTGCGGGATTTCGATGACGATGTTCTCGCTTTCTTCAACATAGCCGCTTGGTCCTTCTGGTGGATACGGGATAATGGGCAAGTCTTCGGAGCGCTGTTGGGAAGGACCCCCCAATTCTCGGACGACGACTTTCAGGCCATCATCTGGAACGGCCACCACAGCATGAGGGTAACTTAGAACTTCGGCAACGACATCCTTGGGTCCGGGTTTCCTGAACACCACTTCAAGAACCCACTGCCCATCTCTTTTGGAGATATCGCTGACCTCAACGGTATAGCCCGCCGTTGGTCGTTCCCCCATGGAGATCAGGAACACCCGGTAGGACCCGAAGACACTGGTGTACACCCCCGGTCTAGCCTTGAGCCGCTCTACCCATGTGCCAACCCCCTGCAGCTGTATCGCCTCTTCAGCTAATAACGCCCTATCGTGGCCCGTCCCGGGCTGCGACCCTCTCTTGCTGCCCGGTGTGATGCCGCTGTCGGGTTCCGCTGAGCTTGCACCTTCATCAGGAGCTTTCAGTACATCTCCGCTCGATTGGCCCTCCTTGGCGTCAATGCTGGGCTTTGCCCCACCGTCGATCCCACATCCGGCTCCAACCAGGGAAAACGCCAGCAAAGAGATGACAAGGGCTGCGATCCAGAATAGTGAAGTTTGTTTCCACATTATTAATCCCTCCCGTACTTAGAGACTAAGTTTACCGCCTCTAAGTTCCCGATCCGGCCGGGTCAGGACCAAGACGTCTAAACTGTCTACACCAATCGTGTTTCGGCTGCTCTAAATGTGACCCCCGTAATTTAGAGGGGGCTGACCTCAATCAACCACGTTTCTTGGTGACAGCAGGGCAGGATGGTTGGTCCTCATAAAAAATGTAGAACTTAATTTTCATGAGAGGAAATAATTATGGTAGTAGGTACCACCTTGAAAATTAGTTGAATGTGGCAACCTGCACCAATTTTTGAACAGGAAGGAAATCGAAGAAACTTTTTACAGGAAAAAAGCCTACAATATCGAAAATATTAAGAAACGTTTCTTCAACTTCGGTCTTCAAAGGGTGTCAAAAGTGTATAGTACGGTCCTGATTGCCTCGAACAAGATCCGTCCTCCCCTGGTGCAGCCGACCATCATTCACCGCCCGTACTACTCCCACCTCGCCCGCGCGGTCCTCTCCACCCGCCTGGTTTCGATCACGGCTCCAGCTGGGTACGGAAAGACCACCCTGATGGTGGCCATCCACCAGGCCTTGGCGGGTCGAGACACTGACCCCAAGGCCGGAGACCGAAAGCCACAAGTTTGGGTGGCCTGGTACTCACTAGGTGCCGCTGATACCAGGGTTGACACCTTCCTGGCCCACCTGGTGGAGAGCCTGTCCTTGGCCTTACCTGGCTTTGGCGAGGGGACCCGGCGGACCCTTAACAGTGTTGAGGAAATTAACCGCGAGCACCCCCTGGTTGTGGGAGCCCTCTGCGATGAGCTGTGGAAATGGGGTGACCGGGCTAACGGCGGTACCGTGGTCCTCAACCTTGATGACTTTCACCACGCCGGGGGTTCCCCCGGGGTTTCTGCATGTGTTGCGCAGCTTCTCCGGGAGGCCCCGCCCTTTGTACACTTCCTCGTCGCCGGCCGACGGCACTCCGGGCTGCCCCTGTCTGAACTGGCCCTGAGGTTTCCGGTGAGGGAGATCGGAGTAAGGGAGCTCAGGCTTGGAACCGATGAGGTGAAAAGCCTGCTGAAGGATTGTTACCGGCTCAAGCTTGGGAAAAATGAGATCCAAAAAATAGTTGACCGGACAGAGGGCTGGCCGGCAGGCGTGGTCATGCTGGCCCGGGTGCTTGCCGGTAAGGATCGGGATCAACGATCCAAGGTTCTGAATGACCTCCTTCCCTACCGTAAGTATGCTTTCGAGTATTTCGCCCAGGAAGTACTGGGGCGGCAGAACCCGGAAGCCCGTCGGCTGTTGGTTCAAGCTTCCCTTTTTGAGACCTTAAACCCGCAGGCTTTGGAGGTTGTGCTCGGTGTGCCGGAGGCGGACACCTGGCTCGAAGGGCTGTTAGAAAGCGGCCTCTTTCTGACAGCCGTGCGGGGTCAGGAAGGTCCCACCTACCGGTTTCACACCCTTTTTCGGGAATACCTGCACGGACTTCTCGAAAAGACCTTCAGCCGTGATGACATCCGGAAACTTCACTTCAGGGCTGCCTCCCACTACGAATCCGCCGGACAGCTGGACCTGGCCATGGACCACCTCCTTTCCGCTGGGGATACGCAAAAGGCAGTTGAACTCGTCAAACGCCGCGGGCAGGAGATGCTGGACCGGGGGATGGTGGCCCAGGTCTTAAAGTGGCTTGAACAACTACCATCTGGGATCCGGGACCAAGACCCTTATCTTTTGTACCTCAAGGGCTTTGTGTACCAGCACAGCAACCCGTCCCTGGCCCTGGACTGCCTAGATCGAGCGGCAACTGCCTTTGCCAGCTCTGGAGAGCTGCACCTGCAAGTACGAGCCCTGATCTACATGACTACCATCTACAGCCTGCAGAACCGGGTGGAGGAACTGGAGAAGACCGCTTCCCGGATACCGGTTGTCAGTGCCCTGGCCCGGGACCCGTGGTCGAGGGGGGTTCTAACCGTGGCTGCCCTCAGTCAGGCCACCTGGACCGATAAGCTGTCCCGGGGGAAATGGCTCTTCAATCTCAGCCAGAGATTTCCCCTTGACGAGGACTGGTACTGGGCCTCACTGGCCTATGCCTGCATGATCCACTACAGGCTAGGAGACCTGGAGGTAGCACGGCGTTTGATCACTGAGGCCCTAGAGCTTCCGGTTGTGAAAAATAACGATGTCTGGAAGGGCATGGCCCTCGTTCTGTACCACGTGGTTCTGTACTGCCAGGACGATGAAAAAGGAGGCGAGAAGGTGCGTGAAGAACTCTGGGAGATCGGGGAGAGGTATGGTTCCGCCTACTACATGGCTTACGCGGAGCGGGCCCGGGCTTTCCCTTACCTGCACCGGGGGCAGTGGGACCGGGCGCGGGAACTGTTAAACTCTTCCCGGTACTTCTTCAACCGGGCTGGGAACTACGCCATGGAGGCCATTACCCGCCTGGATTTGGCCGTGGTGGCTGCCAACGAGGGGGCGGCAGAGCCTGTGGTGGACGAAGCCAGGGATGCTTACCGCCAGCTGTGTTCTCTGACCTCTGGCCAGGGCCTCCAGGAGTTCGGCCAAAGCCTCCTCGGGGTGGTTCTGAAGGCGGCGGGGGACTTGGACGGGGCTGAAAGGGCCCTTACGGCCTCTGCTGCTGCCAGCAAGCGAAAGGGCGCCAAGCAGATCCTGGCCGGCACCAGCCTGCACCTGGCCGATTTCTACCAGGAAAGGGGTGACCGGAAAAAGGCTGCAAGCCATCTGAAGACAGCCCTCGGCTTGGCGCAGAAGGAGAGGTACGTTGTATTCTGGGACTGGCACCGTGCTACGGTCCTGAAGCAGTGCCTGAACGCCCTGAGGTGGAACATCTACCCCGGCTATGCAGCCCATCTCCTCCTTTACTGGTTCCCGGAGGAAGCGGTGGAACAGCTGACCGCAGTCCTGCCGGAAGTCCGCCCCCCGGTCCGGAAGACCATCATACGGCTTCTTGAGGAGAGGAACATACCCTTTTCCCGGGTGGGCCAGGCCCGGGCAGTGGGTGAGGCCCCGGCCCCAGTGCGGATCTTTTGCCTGGGTGCCTTCCGGGTAGAGGTAGGTGGGCGGTTAATCCCAAACAGGGCCTGGAAGACCCGTAAGGTGGTTGGGCTGCTGAAATACCTGGTTCTTTCCGGTGGACGGAAGGTTCCCCGGGAGCAGGTGAGGGAGATGTTCTGGCCTGATGCTCCCCCGGAAGCGTCGGCGGCATCCCTCAGGGTTACCATCAACCGGCTCAGGAAGGCCCTGGACTACTACCAGGACGAGGGCTTGGCGGCGAGCGGGCTTTTGGGAGCTGACCGGGAACACGTCTGGTTTCGGGCGTACCAGGTGGAGTTTCAGGACCTGGTTGAGTTTACCCGCCTGTACGACGAAGGCAAAGGGCTCCTGGCCCGGGAAGAGACCAGGAGGGGGCTAGAGCTACTGGAAAAAGCCGCCGCCCTCTACCACGGTCCCCTGCTGGAAGAGGACCTTTATGCGAACTGGACCCTGCCCGAAAGGGAAAGGTTTGAACTGATGTACCTGGACACCCTGCTTCTTTTGGGCCGTGCCTACACAAAATCCCCCACACGCCGGGAGCGGGCTATCCAGTGTTTCAAGGAGGCTCTGAGTATCAACCGGTACCGTGAGGACATCTACGAAGGCCTGGCGCTGGCCCACCTGGCGGCTGGCAACAGGGCTGAGGCCCTGCGGGTGCTCGAGGACTGTAGCCGGATGGTAAGGGAAGAATTCGGTCTCAAACCAAACGAGAGAATTAGAGACCTGGCCCGACAACTAGGAAAGAAATTCTAAAAAGATTCTGGCCGGCAACACCCTTCTTGTTACGCTGGTGTTATGGTGTATTGTTAGAATGCTGCCTGCAGGGCGGCATTTTGTTTTTTGGGGAGTGGCAGCCTTGGTAGGAAAGGGGGTCCGGTCACTATCGATCGTCATTAGGTTGTGGTGTGCGGAGGAAGACGGGGAGTGGAGAGGGGAGCTCCAGGAGGTCACCACTGGCCGGTCGCACCGGTTCACCGGCTGGGAAGAACTGGCGGCCGTCCTGCGCCGGATACTGAGGGCCGAAAGCGGTTGACCTTCTGGACCCGTTCTAGATGTCCGGCGCCGGTTTACGGCGTTGCCGGCTGCGTGAGAAGAGGGTGAGGAAAAGGAGAGGGTGATCATGAAGGGAGTGAACAAGACCATGGGCTTCGCACTGGTGAGGGGTTACGGTAGGGCTCTGGCCCTGGTGCTGTGGGTGCTGGTTCTTCTTGCGGCCCTTCCGGCTAGTCGGGCATCGGCACAGACTCCGATCACGAGTCTTGTCTTTGAGGACGAGGATGATGATCACGTTTACTTTAACAATGACGACTTTGGGGTAACGGTTAACTTCGATACCGAACAGATTCCCAATGACACCACTCTCAGGGTTGTCACCGGGGTCATCACTGACCCTGACGACCTGGAATCTTTTCAACCCATACAAGTGCTGCAGGGAATGCAGGAAATGGATGGAGAGCACTATGTGGAACAAACCGTTGCTGGAGGCTCAATAACGGTATCCGGGCAGATCAACAACCCCGGCAATGAGACCCTTCCCACCGGGGTCGTTGGGTTCCTGTTTTATTTCTACGAAGAGACAACAGGTTCCTGGGAGCCAGCTCCTGAGCCAATGCCGGTGGTGGTGGACGAGGAAGAGCCAGCCATCGTCGGTATCAAGGTGCCCTCCGGGAATATCAGTGTTTCCCCAGGCCTGCACGAGTTCAACAACCTCTACGACACAGAAAAGGACATTACCTTCACCAGGCAAGGGGTTGGACGCATCACCTTCGGTCCTGGCCTGGACATCGTTGGAAACAGGGCCCAGCTTATGCAGCTGCAGACCGGGGTGACCCTCCGGTACGACGCAAGCACTAACACTCTGAGTGGTGGTATCGACGGTGATTCCCTTGGCTTTCTGGCGGCGGAAGGAGCGATCATTAAATTCTTTAACGCCATGGACCAACTGGGCCTTTCCGGGGTAACCAGTACCAACTTCCGGGACCACATCCAGGTTGGGGCCTTGGACGATAACGGGGACCCGGTATCTGAGGCCGACTTGCCCTCCTGGATTGACTTGGACGGCATGAGTTACGATGAAGAGACTGATACCCTGGCCATACCGGTCAACCACTTTAGCACCTATACAGTCAAGCCAGCTGGAGGCGCAGCAGGGGAAGTGGAGAAAGGACAGACCACGAGGCGTTCCAGGCGGGAAATAGTCCGGCACTGGATACTGACTGGGCGTGACGACCCCCCGCCTGTGGGGCCGCCTGACCGCCTTGACCTTCCGGGTAACCAGGTAGACCTTGTCCTGGACGGAAAAAGGGTGGACTTTGACGTCCAGCCCTTCCTGGAAAAGGGCAGAACGATGATCCCTGCCCGCCAGTTGGCAGACGCCCTCGGTTACACTGTTTACTGGGACGGAACCAGGGTTAGAATCTGGAAGTTTGGCCATGTCATGTTTATTACCCCTGGTGAAAACCAGGCGCTCGTGGACGGGGTCCCCAAACCCCTGGATGCCCCGGCTCGGGTGGTTGACGGGCGGATCGTCCTTCCCCTCAGGTTTATCGCTGAGAATTTTGGGCTCAAGGTGCTCTGGAAGGAAGAACTGAACCGGGTGGTGCTGTACTAGACACCAGGAAGATTCAAGCTGCAAACGGCGGCACAGCGAACCGGGCGGCTGTGCCGCCTTTCCTTTGCCCTAGATGTCTGCTATGAGCCACCGGTAAGCCGCGGATAGACATCATAAAGGGGCGTGGTTGAGCTTCTGAAAAAGTACGAGGGAGAGGAGTATTTGGTAGGAAATGAACTGCCTTTTGGAGAAGTCAAAAAATTAACCTAAATTATTGGGGGGCACTTTGAACCTGAAGGGGGTGTTTTCGTGCCGACCATCTTCTTTTACGGCCCTGAACTTGAAAAGGAAAAGAAAAAGGAACTAGTCAAATCCTTCACTGCCAAGGCCAGTGAACTCACTGGAATCGACGAATCGGCTTTTGTGGTCTACTTGTTGAGTACGAGTCCTGAAAACGTGGGCGTAGGCGGTAAGCTACTGGAAGACAGGCTTAAAGAGGAAAGACCGTGAGGAGATGAGGATGGTGGAGGGGAGGGCAGGACTTGGAAAACATCAAGGAAAGATTATTTGCCGAGTTAAAAGAACTGACTGGTCTGCACGGGGCGTCAGGGTTTGAACAGCCAGTGGTCAAGCGTCTCTACGAATCATTTAAACCCCTGGTTGATGAAGTTTTCGTGGATCCCATGGGAAACCTTTACGCTGTCAAGAAGGGGACCATGCCTGGCCCAAACTCCATGGTCATAGCCCATTCCGATGAAGTGGCCAGTGTGGTAAAGTCGGTTGATGCCAAAGGTTTTCTCCGGATTGACCGGCTTTTTGGCCAGGTTGAACCCCTGCTGGTGGGCAGAAAGGTTGCAGTCAAGGGGCACTTCGGGGTGATCGGAGTCAAACCGGGCCATCTGCAGGATGAACAGGAGCGCCGGAGGACCCCAAAGTACCAGGAATTATACGTTGATGTTGGTGCAAAATCGGCGGAAGAAGTGCAGCAGATGGGGATTAGGATTGGAGACCCGGTTACCTATATCAGCGAACTGGACCGCTTTACCAATCCTGACCTGGTTTGCGGTAAAGCTCTTGATGACCGTCTGGGGTGTGCTGTCCTACTGGAATTATTAAGGCAGCTGCAGGAAAAGGAGTTCCCAGGGACCTTTTATGCTGTCGTCAGTGTCCAGGAAGAGGTGGGACTGCGGGGGGCCCAGGTGGCAACCTACCGGGTAAACCCGGATTTTGCATATGTCTTGGACACCGTCCCCTGCGGCGGCACACCTGATGTGCCTGAGGCGGAGCTGCCCATAGACATTGGTAAAGGCCCGGTATTTCCACTGGTAAGCGGCGGGTTTATCCGCGGCAACATTATGCAGGCCGGGATGAGGAACCTGCTCATCAAGACCGCTGAGGCACACGATATTTCCTACCAACTAGCCACTGTATGTGTTGAGGGCGGAACAAGTGACGTTTCCACCGTACACCTGGTCAGGGAGGGGATTCCCACTGGTGTAATCGCTATTCCCAGGCGCTATTCCCATTCTCCTATCGAAACGGCAGACCTCAATGATGCCCTGGCGGCCTTGGCTTTGCTGCAGATCTTAGTGTCTGTGCCTCCGGCTCCCGAGGAGATCGCCTTTTTTGCCTAACACGATGGAAAAATTAAGGGGGCAAAGTCGGCACCCTGGTACGGCCTGGATGTTTTTATGGGGCCAAGTTCTTGCAAAGGTGAAACCTCATAGCAGTCGTCCGGCTTATAGCAGGACAGGTCATGTGGCCTGTCGAAGAACGCTACAACTCTCCATTCTTGAGAGGTATGGTGCCGCTGAAGGGAGGTCTGCATGTGTCGTCATGTAAGTTTTACGTGGTTGATGATGACCCGGCTGTACGAAGGATGCTGGAGCGTATTATCGTTGACCGGGAACTGGGCAATGTGGTTGGCATCTCAGGAGACGGGGTCAAGGCAGAAGCTGAAATAATGGATACCTCCCCCGATATAGTCATTGTGGATCTACTGATGCCTAGGCAGGATGGCTTGCAAACCATAAGAAACTTGAAACGATCCGGCTACCACGGGGCATTCATAATGCTTTCCCAGGTCTCCGATAAGAAGATGGTTGAAAAGGCTTACCAAGAAGGTATAGAGTTTTATATCAGTAAACCGCTTAACCTGGTGGAAGTAGTTTCAGTAGTGAGAAAAGTTTTGAGCGCCATAAAGGTGAGAAGTACTCTTCACTCCATCCATTCAACCATCGCGAGTCTGGATCCATGCGGGGAAAGAGTCATAGGCTGCACGCTCCGTGATCGTCTTGAAGAACGGCGCCGACAGGCGAAGCATCTCTGTGGTGAATTGGGGATCTTGGGAGAAGCCGGTTCTGAGGATCTTGTTGTCTTGGCTGTTCTTAGTTGTAATGAACCTGGTCTGGTTACTTCCGGGTTGGACCCCCGTCAGCTTTACGTGAGGCTTGCCGATTACTATCGGCAACAAACCTATTTGTCGAGATCGGTTAACCCCAAAGCAATAGAACAAAGGCTTCGCCGGGCAGCCCTGACGTCGCTCCGTCAGCTTGCTTCCATTGGGTTAGAAGACTACGGTGATCCCAGGTTCGAAAGGTTTTCCTCCGTATTTTTTGATTTCTCCGAGGTGAGAGCGGAAATGGCCCGGTTACAGGGGAAGGCCGCAAGGCTCCCCAGGATTAGTTTAAGAAAATTCATTGAGGCCTTCATTCTTGAGCTCGATAAACCTTCTACGTAGCTTTCCCCCGACAGAACACGCGTACCTTCATACCCTTATGCCCTTATTTCGTTTCCCCTCCAGGTTTAACTGGGGCGGGGACACCATTACCCTATACTGCCTTTCTCTTGCCCTCATTGTCCAAGGCGGCACCCTCAGGCGAGGGTCGGTCAGAGCGTGGGCCCAACCTTCCTTCCCATCTTTTTTGGTAGTTTTCTGTAGATAGCCGTAGTTTTGCGTTCCGGTGAGCCTAAAATGTAAGAAATTTCAGGGAACGGAGGCGGATAATGAGTGGGGTCATCGGTATCCTGGGGGGGATGGGACCGGCGGCCACGGTAGACCTGTATCTTAAAATCCTCAAGGCCACACCGGCCGAAACCGACCAGGATCACCTTCGGGTGATTATAGACGTGAATCCAAAGGTCCCCGACCGGACGCGAGCCATATTGGTGGGGGATGTTGATCCTGTCCCACTTATGCTTGAGACCGCCCGGAATCTAGAGAGGGCAGGTGCAGATTTCCTTCTGATCCCCTGTAACACCGCTCATTACTTCTATGAGCGCATTCAGCAAGGTATTAGCATTCCAGTGGTACACATGATTCGAGAGGCTGCAAAGACGGCGACGGAGCAGTTTCCTACCCTGTCGAAGGTGGGTCTTTTGGCAACTACGGGTACCGTGACAACAGGTCTTTACCAGAAAGCCTTTTCTGCCTACGGGGTAACAGTAATTACCCCCGACCCGTGGATGCAAGAACACTTGGTCATGGAGGCCGTCTATGGGAAGGAGGGGATCAAAGCCGGCATTAGCGACCAGCGGCCGGTCGGTAAACTGAGGGACGCAGCTCGTAGCCTTGTGGACGAAGGGGCTCAACTTATCGTGGCTGGGTGCACTGAGGTAAGTCTAGTAAGGCAGAAGGTGGAAATCGCGGTTCCCTGGTTGGACCCGCCCGAGGTGCTGGCGCGTGTAGCTGTTGAAAGGGCTTTGGAATCTTATCAAAGGAGGCAGGAATGATCATGGAGGTTTCTACTGGTGAGCCTTTCGAACCAAGTGCTTCACCCTTACAGGTGGCGCTTAGACAGCTTAACATCGCTTGCGAGAAACTAGGCCTCGAGCCCGGGTTGCAACGCATTTTTGCCAACCCCAAAAGGATCCTGACCGTCTCTGTTCCAGTCAACCGGGACGATGGTTCCATCGAGGTATTCCAGGGATACCGGGTGCACCACAACGTGGCACGCGGGCCGGCAAAAGGCGGTATAAGGTTTCATCCGCAGGTCACCATGGAGGAAGTAATCGCCCTTGCCATGTGGATGACCTGGAAATGCGCGGTGGCTGACATTCCCTTCGGCGGGGCCAAAGGCGGTGTCGTTTGCGATCCCAAATCCCTTTCTCAGGGAGAGCTTGAACGGCTTACCCGTAGATTTACCAGTGAAATAAGCATCATACTCGGCCCCGAGAAAGACATTCCCGCCCCGGATGTTTACACCAATCCCCAGGTCATGAGTTGGATCATGGACACGTTTAGTATGCATTGTGGCTTCTCAGTACCGGCGGTGGTAACGGGTAAACCCTTGGAAATCGGAGGTTCGCAGGGGAGAAATGAAGCCACGGGAAGGGGCTGTGTCTACGCCATACAGGAGGCTGCAGCCGCCCTGGGGCTGAAGCTGAACCAGGCCAGTGTGGTTGTTCAGGGTTTCGGGAACGTTGGTTCTACCACGGCTCTCATTCTCCATGAAGAGTGCGGAGCCAAAGTAGTGGCCGTTAGCGATTCAACAGGCGGCATCTACAATCCAGGTGGGCTTGACCCCCGTAAAGTGCTGGGCCACAAGAAGAGAACTGGTACGGTAACTGGGTTCACGGATTCCGAGGATATTTCCAACCAAGAGTTGTTGAGCTTGCCGTGTGATGTGCTTATTCCCGCAGCTCTGGAGGGTCAGATTACGCGAGAGAACGCCCATACGGTGTCAGCCAAGATGATAGCTGAAGGTGCCAATGGACCTACCACACCAGAAGCGGATGTGGTACTTCGGGAGAAGGGAGTTTTTGTGATTCCTGATATTCTGGCCAATATCGGCGGTGTGGTAGTGTCCTATTTTGAGTGGGTCCAAGGTCTTCAGCATTTCTTTTGGAGCCGGGAAGAGGTGAACGAAGAGTTGAGAAAACGTATGGCTCGATCCTTTAGCGAGGTCTACAGCGTGAGCCAAGAACACAGGGTGGACATGCGCACTGCTGCCTACATGATCGCAGTAAGGCGAGTGGCAGAGGCCACACGGATTAGGGGAATCTACCCCTAAGCTCCTATATTACAGATACCACACCACAATGAAAGGGGGGAGCTCATGACGTTAGCGTTGACAGGAAGCCTGAGGCTACGTTCAAGCCTGAATAAAGGAGGCGGTTAAATGAAGCTTCACACCAAGATTTTCATCGGGTTAGTCCTGGGCATCGTTGCCGGAGCCATTATCGGTCCCAAGGTGGCGGTAGTCAAACCGATCGGTACACTCTTTCTAAGACTCATTAGAATGATCATCGTTCCCCTTGTGCTTTCATCCCTGGTGGTCGGGGCCGCAAGCATCGGAGACATCAAGAGTCTTGGCCGAATCGGCGGCAAGACCATCGGTCTATACCTGGTCACCACGGCTGTTGCTGTCATTATTGGGCTAATTCTTGGGAACGCTCTGGTGCCCGGAGTGGGGCTGAACCTGAGTACAGAGGGACTGGAGTTTGAGGGTAAGGCCGCGCCGTCGGTAGTGGATACTTTGGTGAACATAGTACCGAAAAATCCGATGACGGCCATGGCTGAAAGTAATATGCTGCAAATCATCGTCTTTGCTCTTGCCTTAGGAATTTCGCTTGGGATCATAGGAAGCAAAGGCAAACCGGTGTTCAATTTTTTTGAATCCCTGGCTGAAACGATGTACAAGCTCACCGGGATGATCATGCAGCTGGCTCCCTACGGTGTCTTTGCCCTGGTGGCTCCGGTGGTGGGGTCTCACGGCTTTGCGGTGATGCTGCCACTCATGAAGGTAATCATAGCGGTATATCTTGGCGTCTTCCTACACTGGCTTATTACCTACTCATCTATGGTTAAGGTCCTTGCCAAACTTAACCCCTTAACTTTCTTCCGGGCGGTGGCACCGGCAACGATGTACGCCTTCAGTACCTGCAGCAGTTCGGGCACTCTCCCGGTAACCATGGAGTGCGCCAAGGACAACCTCAAAATATCAGACAAGGTATCGAGCTTCGTGCTCCCACTGGGAGCCACCATTAACATGGACGGAACGGCGCTGTATCAGGGTGTATGTGCTCTGTTTATCGCTCAGGTCTACGGCCTGAGCCTGAGCCTGGGCCAACAGCTGACCATTGTCCTGACGGCCACCCTGGCCTCTATCGGTACCGCCGGTGTTCCGGGAGCCGGACTGATCATGCTCACTCTGGTAGTCACCAGCGTAGGGCTGCCCCTCGAAGGGGTCGCACTAATTGCCGGAATCGACAGAATCCTGGACATGATCAGAACATCTAGCAATGTAACCGGTGAC
>SESX01000036.1 GCA_004367365.1 Candidatus Acetocimmeria pyornia | reverse complement strand
GGGAAACCTCCCTGTCCCCGGGCAGCTGCATGGGCAAGAACACGATCCGGGCCTTGAACCGGTCGGTAAGGATATTCAGGGCGGCAGCCAGCCGGTCCTCAAACTCCACTTCCCAGGAGCGAAGGGCAACCCCGATCACCACCCGGGACGCAGTCGCATCCCAGTCCCCGGTCCCGTCGCCCTCCCCGTCACCATTCTGCAGCTTCAACCCCTTCTCCTCCTCCGGCTCTGTCCCCTGCCCTGCTTGTGAGCCAGCCGCAGGTTCTCCTTCCGGCCCTATCTCCTGCCGGCCCTCACCCCCAGGTTCCAGCCCCCCGCGCACCGGCCCGTGCCGGCCTGCAGGTAGAGGAAGACTGAACACGGCATCGGCAGTCACCTCGACAGGCGGACATCTCACCCCGAGCTCCCGTAAAAAAGCAGCCGACCCCTGGTCGCGGACGGTAATGGTCTCGACCCTGTCGAGAACAACCCGGATCAGGAAGCGGTAGAAGGGGTTCGAGACCGGTCCCACACCCTGTCCGTAAACCACCACCGGCTTGCCCAGGACCCTGGCCAGCAGGATCACCCCCAGGTAATAAGGAATGCTTAAGGCCCCGGTGGCATCCTGCAAGAGGCTGCCGCCGCCGCTGACCAAGGCATCACTGCCCCAGAGGGCGCGGATGATGGCCACCAGGTTCGTTCTCTGGATGGCTTCAACCCCGTGCTCAAGACGGGTCAGTGCCGGGTCCCCGGAAAGAACCACGGCTTCTACGTGACCCAGGCGTTCCAAGGCGTGGAGAATGCTTCTGAGTATGGCTTCGTCTCCAGTGTTGCGAAACCCATAGTAACCTGAGATGACGACCCTAGCCATGGCGACAACCCCCGAACAGGTCCTTTCTGGCTTCGGTGCCACCCATCAAGAAACTGCGACCTCGGTTGGAGCCAGCCGCGGCCACCTGTTCAAACATGACAGCAGCCACTGCCGCCACCAGGATCCCCACCAGGATACCTAGCACCAGGCCGTTTGAACCCCGTATAACAGAAACCAACAGGGGTGAGTGGAGGTGTTCAAAGGAGTTTATTAACGACACCTGCCCGATGGTACCCAGCGCAGCCAGTACCGGGACGTACCCTTCACGCCGCCACCGGGCTGCTGCCACGGCCGCCATCAGGGCAGGGTGACCGATTAAGAACTCCTTCGTCCTGGGCCGGACCAAGAAGATGTTTTCCAGAAACGACCGGACGCGAAGCTCCAGTTCAGGCACCGGTAACAGGGTGTTCCCGCTCCGCGCCACGTAGACCACCAGGGCCAGCATCACCAGCCCGATAAGGACGAGGTTTCCAACGGTAACCGGGTGGTTGCCCAGCTCAACCAGGCGGTCCCAGAAACGGTGTCGTCCCTCCCCGGTCTGGGGGAAAGCCTGCTGTTGGTAGTAGCGCCAGGAGACCAGGAGCACCGCCAGGGGTGGCAGGAGGTAGGAAACCTTCACCCCGCGGAAAACCTCCCAGGCGGTCAGGTACGGGGTGCTGGCCAAGAGGGAGGAAATGTATACTGCCCCGACAGCCGTCAGACCGGCCGCCTTGACCAGGCTTAGAACCGCCCCCCAGACTACCTTGGCTTTACCCGGTGTCCCTCCCTGGCGTGCCATCCAACCCTTCACTTGACTGGTTACCCCCAGTGTGGGGAAAACAACCGCCGCACCCAGGGCAAAGGCCTTACGGACCAATTCGCCCCCTAGGGGGTAGGAAATTAGGGTAAACCCAACCCCGACCAAGGTCAAGAGGAACAGGGTCCGGTCCCTGACAGGAAAGACCATGCCCAGGAGCACCAGGGCTCCAGCCATGATCCCGAGGGAGACCAGGATCGTGAAAAGAGGGCCGACTTCAAGGCCGCGGAAGGGAACCGCCGGCCCCGGCCGAAAACCGGCCTCCAGGAGGCTTTCTCTGAGTAGTCCAAAATACTTCACGTTGGTGGCCACCAGTCCACCATCCTCGCGGGTAAGGAATGGACGCAGGTACAAGAGGCGTACCTTGCGCTCCTTGACCGCGCGCAGCCAAATCTGGACCATCTCAGGCGGTGAGTTGGTCCGCATTTTCTCCGGGGAAAGGCTGAAGACTCGCACCGTACGGAAGTCCAGCAGCCTTGAGAGTTTTGTCACCCCTGCCTGGCCCAAATAACCCATCTGTTCCCAGTCCTCAATGAGACCGGCCTCAAACCCGTGCTCCCCAAGCTGTGCCGCTGTGACCTCCAGGTGGTCAGGGTACCCGAGAATCTCTGTTCCAGAGAAAACCACCGTAGAGACATCAAAGGTTGCTAGGGTGGAAAAGACCTCTTTAATTTCTTCCGGGCCAACCCCGGCAAAATTAGCCGGCCTGGGCACCACGTGAAAACCCATTCTGGCAACAGTTTCCAACTCTTCCTTCAGAAACCCGAGCTCGACGCCCACCAGGCGCATTTTGTTGACGCGCGCTTCAAGCAGGTAGTTCCCTTCACCTTGGTGCAACCTCACCCGGTCTGGTCCGAGGCGCTGGGAAAGGGATTCCTCCAGCCACGCGGCGAGCCAGCTGTCTTCAGTGAGCACATAGGTCCACCCGGACTGAATCCCTCCACTGGCCAGGAGTTCCTGGACCACCGGGTTGATCCCCTCCAGGGTTGTAGCCATGGCCATCAACTCGGTCCCTGAATACAGCGACACTGCACCTTCCAGGTGCAAGGCCGCGATGGTCTTCTCGGAAACAGCCACAGAGGTGATACCTGCCCCTTTGAGCTCGCGCAGCAAATCCGTTAGGTCGTAAGCCTCCAACCGTGCCAGGTGCGCAAGTTCAGTGAGGTCGATGACAAGTTCCACGGTCCGGTTGGACTCTTCCAGCCCAACCCTTTCAGCCAGAACCAATCCGGCAGCCACCAGGGCCACCACCATCAGGATCACGAGAACCTGCCGTACCCTAAACATCATCTCCACCCCCGTCAACCTCTGCCCTGGACGTCCCGCTCCACACCCTCGTTTCCTTCGCCGTCCGGTCTCGGAGGGAAAGAACCAACCCGGCAACCAGGGTTAGGACCACCCCTCCGAAAATCCCGAGCCCTAAGCCGTTCAGGGTCCGGACCAGGCTAACCCCCACGGGGGTATGCAGGTGGGAAAAGGAATTGACCACCGAGGCCTGGCCAACGGCCGCCACCGCAGCCACAGGCAGCATGTACCACGTAAACCCGGCCCGACCCGCAGCCACTGCCAGCATCAACAGGGGATGGCCAACCAGGAATTCCTTGGTTCTCGGCCTTACCCCCATCACTTCTTCCAGGAAGAGTCGCAGTTTAATCTCCAGGGCTGAAACCGGAATCCCGGGAAAATTACCGGTCCGCAGCAGCAGGACCACCCCAGCCGCAGCCGCCACGGCCCCGAAGACCACGTGTTTCAACCTGATCCTGGTCCTGAATACCCTTTGAACCGTCCAAGCCAGCTTCATCCCGGGAGAACCAAACCCTTCAACCCCGTCCGAAACGTAGTGGCGCAGGCCCAGGGCCAAGAGAACAACCGTGGGCCCAACCAGGGCAGGTTTGACACCTCGAAACTGGGCCAACTGCAAGGCATAGTCCACATCACCCAACAGGCCAACAACAATCAGCCCCCCGGCCACGGAGACGGCGGTGATGAGAACCACGGACCAAGCCGCACGGACCAGTGCCAGCAACCATCCAGTCTGCCGGGCCCGGATACCCCTGGCCGAACCAAGATTTGGACCTAGCTTGCTGCGGGCGAGGTTGATGCCCCTGTTTGTGGCAAAGGTCCAGACCCCAAGGGCCGGAAAAGTAACCGCGCTTAGAAAGGCCAGCCCCTGCCGGGCCACGTGGGCCCAAGGCCCGGCCAGGAGCAGGGCCGCCCCGGCAAAACCCAGCACAAAAAGGAAAACCCCACTAGGCCGGAACATCAACCGCCTCCCCATCAGCGCTACAGCCAGGAGGTAGCAGGCAGCCAGGACCCCTGCCATCATTAAGACCAAGGCAGGGTAACCTACCCGGTACGCCCGGAAGGGACGGCCGGGCCCGACTTCAAACCCTGCAGTCCGGAAAGCGTCAACAATTCTCTCCACGCGGTTGACATTCAGGGCAACAGTTCGGGACGGGTCTTGGGCGACGGCCTCCGGTCGAAGCAAGACCATCCGGATCTTCCGGTCCGTGGCGCTCAGAACCATGCTCTCAATCCGTTCGCCTTGGTAGGGAACGTGAACCCTGACTGCCCTGTAGTTAACCCTGCGCACGAGCTCGTAAAGCCCTTCCTGGTCTTTATGTTCCACCAGGCCCAGTGGGAACCCACGGCTCGCCAGGGCCCTAGCCACCGTGGCCAGCTGCCCGGGATACCCCCAGGCCTGACGGCCGGAGAAAAGAAGAGCCGAAACCTGCACCGGTTGGTTGGTAATCTCCTCCAGGGTCCTCTCTAAGTCACCAGGGGTTAGTGCAGGAAAGTTGGCGAGCTGCGGTACCAGCCTGAATCCGAACCGTTCGGCTGCCAGAACCCCTTCCCGGCTGAGCCCGAGTCCAGTTTCGAGAACCGCCTCGGGAAGAGTCATGCCCTGGAGCAAGCCTTCTCGTTCCTGGACCACCCCGGTCCAAACCGAAACACCCAGTACCCTCGCCTCACCGAGGGTCCAGGAACGTACCCGCCGCTCCCCCAACCTTTTTTGGAGGGCCTTTTCCAAACGCAGGCCGAGGTTCTGGTCATGAACCACCACGTAGAGATCACCCGCCCCCTGAACAAAACCCTTCGAACCGGGTTGGCCCAAAGCCCCGCCCTTCAGCCGCAGCCAGTCAAGGTATTCGTACCCGCGTAAGACAGCAACCTGCCCGCCTTCCAGGAGTTCTTTCAGGGACACTTCACCCACCATGAGGGTCGAAATGCCGGCTCCCTTCAGCGCGGACAAAAGAGTGTCCAGCGGTACATGATAGCGGCGCGCGAATTTAACTGTTTCATCGTAATCAAGCACCAGTTCCACCGTCCGGCCGGGGTCTAGGTTCTGCCCCCGGTCAATGACGGTGAAACCGGCCGTGGCCACCGCAATGATGATCAGGATCAAGGCTATAGGTTCCACTTTGGTCATAGTCTTACCCCTTGCCGGAACACCGAATTACCTGACTACCGCCTGTCGACGGGCTGGTTCAGCTTGTCCTGCCTGACTGTTCCCCTTCTTTGAATGCGACCATCTGCCTCGCCCGGGGTGCTCCTTCCGCCACCTGCGGCAGCATGGAATCTGGCTCCAGTGTACAAGTGTGGTAGCTGCTGCCTATTATACCACCATAAGGAAGGTATTTTACACAAAAAAACCGCCAAGCCTGCCTCTGACGGGGGCCTGACAGTAGAAAGTGCCCGCTGCCTGAACCCGTGAAACCAGGAATACCTTCATTTCAACGTGAAGGGACCCCTTACCAAAAGGATCACCGTGGTTTGGGCCCTGACCCCCCTACCGTCACTTCGTGGTACCAGGAAGAGATGGTTCTTTTGGAGCACCCGTCCAGTCCCAACGTCGGTTCCAGCCGTCAGGTCCGCCAGGCCGCCGCTCTCCGCCCCCAGGGCCACGGCCTTCCCTGACCTCACCACAAACTCGGTGCCGGCTTGAGCCACCAGCTCTTGTCCGGGCTGAAGAACCACGATTTCCTGCCGTACGTATTGGTCCACGTAACTTCGACTCACTAGGGGATCGTCCGCTGACCCGGGTTCCGGTACACCTAAAGCCGCTTGCACATTCTGGCCGATGACAAACCCGGTTCCAACTAAGACCAGAACAAGTAAACCCAAACCTAACCTAAAACGGAAGATTCCTGTCATGTCCTCAGGTCCCCTTCCTGATGGTAGACGTCATCCTCTCCTCTTGGAGCAACCGGGCCCTTTCTGCACCAGACCCAGCCGACCTGGAAGCCGGGCCTGAGGGAAGAGCATCCCACTGCAAGGTTGCTCAGGCCGCCAAAATCGGTGTTCAGGTTCCACCGGGTACCCTACCGGTATTTCAGGTGCCCGGTCCAAGCCATCAGGGCCATTCGGGTGACAGCCAACAATGGCTTATTCGACAGCCAATCCCTCAACCCTGCCGGCGGTCGGTATTCCCAGTTCAACGAAACCGGTTAAACCGCTGTCCCTTAATCATCAGCCGGTTCCCCGGTAATAATTACCGCGTCGTTTTCGATTTCTACCTTTTCCGCCTTGACCGGTACCGGGAGGCTCTCTAGGTCTAGGGTCAGGTACCACGGTCCAAAGGTCTGGAGCAGGTTTTCCCGCAGTTCCCCATCTACTTCCAAACCATTGAGCCAGAGGTCATCCACGGCAAAGGCCACGGTTCCGGCAGGAGTAACGATAAATCTGCCGGCAGCAGAGATCTCAAGCCCCCGCTCCCTATCAATGGGCAGCTGGGCCTCGAAATGCACGCCACCGTCCTCTCCCAGTCCCAGGCGTGGCTGAAACTTCCCCAGTTGAGCCTGAAGATAGTCATTCAGGGCTGATTCCGTAACCACCAGCCTGGTTGTTTCCCGGCCTGTCTTTAAAACCTTCAGCTTCCCCTCCAGGAACAGGGTTTTCAGGTCTACCTGCAGGTCCCGGACAGTCGTGGTTAGTTCCGCCACAACCAGGCCACCACGTTCGATGCCCGTTGTTTTCACCGAGAGGACATCGATCCGTCCCAGGAGCAATTCCAGGGAAGGACGGGTTGCCAGTTTCACGTCGAGGTCACCTGTCCCCAAGACCCGGTTGAGGGCAGCTTCAGCTCCCCGCTCTACCACGTACGGAAGGAAAAACTGTGCCCCGGCCACCAGGATCAGCGCCACCACCAGGAGTCCCACAATTATCCGCGACAAGGGTCGACACCTCCAGCTAGGTTTTTCGCGGTCACCCTATCGTTTCCCTTTTTTCCCAAAGATTTTACGGCGGTGACCTG
This sequence comes from Candidatus Acetocimmeria pyornia, assembly GCA_004367365.1. GTDB lineage: Bacteria > Bacillota > Sulfobacillia > UBA3575 > UBA3575 > Acetocimmeria > Acetocimmeria pyornia. The sequence continues at coordinate 11,631 of SESX01000036.1, read as the reverse complement.
TGCACCGCCGTGTGAAACACCCCTTATTGAACCGCTTCCTTCTTGGCTTCCTGCTGGAGGTAAGAGTAGATGAAACCGCTGATTTCCCCGTCCATGACGGCCTGGACGTCCCCGACCTCCCTGCCGGTCCGGTGGTCCTTGACCAACCGGTAGGGGGCAAAAACGTACGACCGGATCTGGCTTCCCCAGGCGATTTCGCGCTGCTCACCCCGCAGGGCGTTGATCTCTTCCTCCCTCTCCTTTTCCTTCAGTTCCAGGAGTCTCGACCTGAGGATTTTCATCGCTGTATCCCGGTTGGCATGTTGAGACCTTTCGTTCTGGCAGGAAACCACAATCCCGGTGGGAAGGTGGGTAATTCTAACCGCCGAATCAGTTTTGTTTACATGCTGGCCCCCGGCCCCTGCAGACCTGAAGGTGTCGATCCGGAGGTCTTCAGGGCGAATCTCGATCTCAACCTCGTCGTCGATTTCCGGGAGGACATCCACGGAAGCAAACGATGTATGGCGCCGGCCGGAAGCGTCAAAGGGAGAAATCCGAACCAACCGGTGCACACCCTTTTCTGCCTTCAAGAACCCGTAAGCATAATCCCCGGAAACAAGGATCGTCACACTCTTGAGGCCGGCCTCTTCACCCTCGATGAAATCAAGGGTCTTAACCTCGTACCCTTCAGCCTCCGCCCACCGGGTGTACATGCGCAATAGCATACTGACCCAGTCCTGGGACTCGGTTCCCCCGGCCCCAGCATGAAGAGCCACAATGGCATTGTGCCCGTCATACTTACCCTTAAGGAGGGTTTTTAGCTCCAGGTTCTCAGTCTCCCGGTCGAGCCCTGCAATCATCCCCTCTACTTCCTGAAGGGTGGAAGAATCCCCTTCCTCCTCCCCCAAGTCCAGGAGCACTTCCGCGTCTTCAACTTTGCTCTTCAGCTTCCGGTACTCGTCCAGTGGATGCTTCAGCGCCTTCAGCTTCCTGCTCAGGGCCTGGGCCTTGTCGGGATCATTCCAGAAATCGGGCTGGGCCATCCTTTGTTCCAGGTCTTTAACCTGTTTTTCCCGGTTGGCTATGTCAAAGGGAATCACCTATCTCTTCCAGTTTAGTCCGAATGTTGTTGATCCGCTCCCTTAGTTCCTGAATCTCCAACCTCTTCGCCTCCTTTTGAGCCTTCACGCGATTTTCCCGCAGCATTTCTTAAATTTCTTGCCACTTCCGCAGGGACAAGGATCGTTGCGTCCAACTTTCGTGACCCGAACGGGTCCTGCTGGGCCGGCAGCCCCGGGACGGTTTTCATGCATCTCACGCCGCTCTGGCTCCCGAACCACGGAAACCTTGAAGATGTACCTGATGATATCCTCCCGGATCCTTGCAACAAGGTCCTGGAACATCTCGTAGGCTTCAAACTTGTATTCCAGGAGTGGATCCCTCTGACCGTAGGCACGCAAACCGATACCCTCGCGGAGGTCGTCCATGGCAGCAAGGTGGTCCATCCACTTCTGGTCCACCACCCGCAGCATGATGACCCTTTCCAGTTCCCGCATGGTTTCAGAACCCAGTTCGGCTTCCTTGGCTTCATACTCCTGCCGGGCCACCTGGTTAAGGAAATCCTTGAGCTCTTCCCTGGTCAGTTCTTCAACCTCGGAAACCGAGTACTTCCCCGCCGGCATAAAGCTGGTTTCCGCGTACTCCATCAAACCGCGCAGGTCCCATTCTTCCGGGAAGGTCTTCTCGCCAGCATAGAGGTCCAGCATGCCCTCGATAACCTGCTCCATCATATCGAAGATATTTTCCTTCAGGTTATCGCCCTCGAGGATTCTCCTCCTCTGCTCGTAGATGACCTCACGCTGCTTATTCATCACGTCGTCGTATTCAAGGACATTCTTACGGAGCTCGAAGTTACGTGCTTCTACCTTCCTCTGGGCGTTTTCGATTCCACGGGTAATCATGCTGTGCTCAATGGGCTGGTCTTCCTCCATCCCCAGCCTCTCCATCAACCCCCGGATACTGTCTGACCCGAAGAGCCGCATCAGGTCATCTTCCAGGGAAACATAGAACCGGGAGGAACCAGGATCCCCTTGTCGCCCTGCACGTCCGCGGAGCTGGTTATCAATCCGGCGGCTCTCGTGCCGCTCGGTACCGATGATATGCAGTCCGCCCAGGCCTACCACTTTCTTGTGCTCGGCATCGGTCTGCTTCTTCGCCTCGGCGAAGTACTGCCTGAACCTTTCCCGGACCTCGAGGACCTCGGGGTCCTTTGTAGCCGCGTGTCCTGTCGCCGCAGCCAAAACCTCGGGGGAATACCCCTCGGCCTTCATCTTTTCCAGGGCCATGAATTCCGGGTTGCCCCCGAGCATAATATCGGTACCACGTCCCGCCATATTGGTGGCAATGGTGACCGCTCCCAGGCGTCCGGCCTGGGCTACAATTTCTGCTTCCCTTTCGTGGTACTTAGCATTCAGAACCTCGTGCTTGATGCCCTTTTTCTTGAGCATCCTGCTTAGCATTTCCGATTTCTCAATGGAAATGGTGCCAACCAGTACCGGTTGTCCCTCCCGGTGACGGCTGACAATCTCCTCCACCACGGCGCGAAACTTCCCAGCTTCTGTCCGGTAAACCTGGTCTGGGAGGTCCTGCCGGATCATGGGTTTGTTGGTGGGGATAACAACAACGTCAAGCCCGTAGATCTTACTAAATTCTTCTTCCTCCGTGGCCGCCGTTCCCGTCATCCCGGCAAGCTTCCTGTACATCCTAAAATAGTTTTGGAAGGTAATGGTAGCCAGGGTCTGGGTCTCCTGCTTGATCTTCACCTTTTCCTTGGCCTCGATGGCCTGGTGGAGCCCGTCACTGTACCGGCGCCCGAACATCAGGCGACCAGTAAACTCGTCGACGATAATGACCTGCCCATCCTTAACCACGTAATCCCGGTCCTTTTTCATCAGGAAAGAAGCCTTAAGCGCCTGGATGAGGTAATGGGAGAGGTCCATGTTTTCGCCGTCGTAAAGGTTCTCAACCCCCAGCATCGCCTCCACCCTGGCCACGCCGGCTTCCGTCGGGGTCACGGTGCGGGCTTTCTCGTCAACGGTATAGTCCTCACCCTCCTCGAGGTGCTGGACAATCTGGGCAAACTTGTAGTACAGGTCTGTCGACTTCCCGGCAGGACCCGAAATGATCAAGGGTGTCCGAGCCTCGTCAATAAGGATGCTGTCAACCTCATCGATGATGGCGTAGTTGAGTTCCCTCTGGACTAGTTCTTCCCTGGAGAGAACCATGTTGTCCCGCAGGTAGTCAAACCCAAACTCATTGTTAGTACCGTAAGTGATATCTGCGGCATAGGCCTGCTGCCTTTCCTCGCGGTTCAGGCCGGGAACAACCACCCCAACCTCCAGGCCCAAAAAACGGTAGATCTTACCCATCCATTCAGCATCACGTTTCGCCAGGTAATCGTTAACTGTTACAATGTGAACCCCGTGACCGGTGAGGGCATTCAAGTATGCTGGGAGGGTGGCCGCCAGGGTTTTCCCCTCACCTGTCTTCATCTCGGCGATCTTACCTTCGTGCAGGACAATCCCGCCCATCAACTGGACGTCAAAATGCCTCATCCCCACGGTGCGGCGGGCAACCTCGCGCACAACGGCAAAAGCCTCTGGCAGCAGGCTGTCCAGCTCTGCCCCGTTTTCCAGCCTCTGCTTAAACTCCAGGGTTTTGGCCTGGAGCTCTACATCAGAAAGCCTAGCAATACCTTCTTCCAGGGCATTGATTGCATCCACGACCCGGCTCAACCGTTTCAATTCGCGCTCGTTCTGGTCCAGAAGTTTACTCAAAAAGTTAAGCAACCCAGACACCTTCCTCAAGAGTCCTTGACATGGGTTCAGGGCTTACACACCAACCGCTGTTCTTCCACGGTAACCCAGGCCAGCTCAAGGTCTGCTTCTCACGGTCACAAGACCTGTGTACCGACTAGGGGAACACTCAAGAAGAGGCGCTCAGATGAAGAGGAACCTCTAAAGGTTCCTCACCGTCAGCGTCTTTTGCCCTTCCTGCTCGGAAGCTCCATGTACCCTTGCTAGACTATTTTAGCACTTTTCTGGTCCCAGCACAACACATACAAAAAATGGTATTTCGCCAGGACCAAAGCATGCACACAACTTTAGTGAACTCGCCGGGTCTTCACAGGAAAGACCCTGTTTTTACGCCGGCTTCCCGCTGCGCATCACATGCTGAACGAGGATAAAAAGCCCGAGGACAATGAGCACGTCTCCGATACTGAAGACCGCCGGCCTTGGATACGGAGGTGGGAGCACAAAGATATCCCCCAGAAAGGCCAACCGGGTTTTCGATGAAAGCAAGACATACCTCAACCCTAGATCCGGAGCCAGGACGTTTTCCACGTAGCCCTCAAGCCCGATGAACCGGAGCCCTTTTTCAGAGATGGGCATTCTCCCGTTGGCAGCAATAACGGCAAAATTGAGAGCCGTCCCCAACAGAATCGGTTTCATTCCCCGCAGGGAGCGGTTCGCCCACAGGGCGTAAAATAATAACAAGTAAGAAAAAAGGTGTAGAGAAACGGCTGCTGTAAAAGGTATTCCACCAGCACCTGCCCAGCCCATCCCTTCGGCATAGCTAATCAAGAACTGGATCCCGAAAGAGGTGATGATTGCCCACACCCGTTCCAGGAAAAATCTTTCAAAATTTGAGAGCTTCCCCCCCTGAAAGAACGCAACCGCAATGGCAAGGATCACAGCACCGATGAACAACTCTTCACCCCCAACAGGCTCAACTTCCCGGCCCTTTGTCACCTCGGGCTGGACCGGTTCCCAGACGGCAGTTTCATCCACCTTCATCCACCCTGGTCTTTTTCCCCCGCGTCCAGGCCTGCAGCCACCTGCCCTTCCGCCTTCCTGGTTGCTTCCACCAGGCACTGGTACTCCTCGTTCACCTCAAGGACCATGCCCTCCATGATCTTGAGCACAACCTTAACGACATGCGGGTCAAATTGTGTCCCGGCATGGGTGATAAAGTCCTTTCTTACCTGGTCCAGCCCGTAGGCGTTTTTGTACGGCCGGTTCGAGGTCATGGCATCCAGGGCATCGGCCACGGCAATGATACGGGCCCCGAGGGGGATTTCCTCCCCCTTGAGTCCCTCCGGGTAACCACTCCCGTCGTACCTTTCATGGTGGTAACGGATCCAGTCAGACCCCTCCCCCAGCAGCTTGATCCCCTGGATAATGTTGGCCCCGATTTCCGAATGTTTCTTCATCTCCTCGTATTCGGCCCCCGTAAACTTGCTGGGCTTGTTCAGAACCACGTCGCGGATCCCGATCTTTCCGATGTCATGAAGGATGCCCACAAAGGTCAGCAGGTCAAGGTCGCGCTCGGAAAGCCCCATCCTTTCCCCGATCTTCACCGCGTAGTGGGCCACCCGGTTTGAGTGACCGTAGGTGTATGCATCCCTGGCATCCAGGGCAGCCGCCAAGGATTTGATGGTATTCAGGTAAACCTCGCGCATGTCCATGTAGCGCTGGAAAGAGTAGCGGGCCAGCATGAGGGGCAGGAAAAGGAGAACCACAGCCAGGGGTCCTACCGCATCATAAACAATACCGATCAGCATCCCCAGGGGGGCCAGGGCCAGGTAGTTGACCATCCCCCACCGGAAATTCCGGTACCAGACCCGGCGCAGGGGCAGCCTCATCCCTAAGGAGGAAGCCAGGGTGACGAGCCCGGTATTGGCCAGAGAATAGACCAGCCCCGGCACCACAAGGAGGGGGAAATCACGCAGAAACTGGACCTCCCCCACCGAACCGCCGAGCTTGACGTAGACCAGGCCACCCAGCCCGGCAGCCAGGGCGAGCTGGGCCCGGTTGAAAAGCACGAACCGGAGGGGGGTTTCCCTTTTTAAGTCCTTGGGCCGGATGGTCCCCAAGGCCGCCGTCCAGGCCCCGACAGCAGGGCCGGAAATAATGATACTGGCGTAGATGCAGGCAAAACTTGCCGAAATGGTACCGTCACGCTGGGGAAGGGTCACCGGGAAGGCCTCGGCAATTAGAGTGAGGACAAGAAAAAAAAGAAAACCCGGCCATTCCCTGACCAGGTGGCCGGGCCCCAGGTAAAGGAGAATAACTACACCGGCCAGGGTCACGAGATTAAAGTATAAGGACGCAACCCGGGTAAGCTTGGGCATAGGCAGTAACCCCCTCGCCGGAGCCAAAAAAGGAATTGGGCCGGCCTTGCCTTCTAGCGGATTAACCGTACTGCCAGCTTGCACCCCCGGCCAGTATCAAAGCAACCAGGGCCAGAAGGGCCTTAATAACCCTAGACACGGGAAAGCCTCCCCTACCATTGGCTTCCCGCCCGTTCGCTAAAAGGGCAGGTAAGGCTCCACTTGGGTTTCTTTTCTAGGCAGCGGCCGGCCCAACCTTGGATCATTCCTTGAGAAGCAGTGAAAAACGGCGGTTGATGGCATCAAGGGTCGCCCGCGCGGCAGCCTCTTTCTCGTCGTGCCGCAGCAGCGAAGACCCCACAAAGTACTCTTCCCCTTGGTGCCCCAGGTAGACAATACTTACCACCACCGCTTCACGGCAGCCCAGGGGCACGGTAACAACCTCCTCGATTGAAAACAACCAGTGGGCCTCGAAATAGGACTCCAGGGCACGGAGGGTTGCTTCAGCCACCAGCCGTAACCAGCCTTCAGTTGAGGCCGCCCCGTGCACGGTACCCTCGCAGGTCTGTCCCCCATAGCGGAGTCGCACCCGGCACCGGGCTTGGGAGCCCTGTACCGTGCAGGAAATCTCCTCCAGGGAGAGGCGGCTGCGCTCCAGGAGGTCATCTACTTCATTCCCCACCTGGGCCAGGGTGATCTGCTGGCGGTCGACCTCAACGCCGAACCGGGCCATGAGGGCCGATTCAATGTCTCGGAGAACCTGTTTTGGCGAACGCTCGGCCCCGGCCAGAACATGAATGGTTTCCAAAGCCCCCGCCTCATTGAAACAAACCTTGGCCGCCACCACATCCTGAAGCTGGGTAATCAACCGGCGGTATTCCTGGGCCTTGGACCCGCCACCATCAGACATCATCCACCTCGTATCATCTCCCCCGGTCCGGGTGTGGTCTTCTTAAGACCTAGTTCGACCTCAAGGAATATTTTCCTTCTCTTTCCGTCATTAACCAGAAATTATAGGGCTGAATTTCCGTCACGGCCATGGTCTTTGAGGAGCCCTTCGGCCAGCAACCAAACACCACCAGAGACCAGGGAGTGCCCGCCAAGGACCACGGGAACCGGGGCATCATGAGCCGCCTGGGTGAAAAGACGAATGTCCGGGTCCTGAACAGCCCGGTGCAGACCTAGATCTGAATAGTAACGGTCCTGGGGGCTGACACCACCCTTTTTCAGGTGGCCAAAGAGCACCCTGGTGTCGAAGAAAACCGCCTCCGCCGTCCGGGCCAGGTAGTGGAAAAAGGCACGGGGTCCCAGTTCCTGGTAAAAGTAGCCCAGGAGAGAGACGACCTCCCCTTTTTCCTCCCGGCCCAGGGCTTTCATGCCGCGCTCCTCGGAGAAGACCCTTAACCGGCACTTGAAGTTGTTGTTCAAGTAGGCAATGAGGGGGGCACCCACACGCCCGATCAGGGCCACCTCGGCCCCCTTCCTCTTGAGCACCTCCCGGGCGGCAAGGAGCCTTGAACAGTCCCAGGTCAGGCGCGAGAGTGCAGCCCTGGTTCTCGGTCCCAGGTCTGGCTGTAAGCCCAGAACGAGAAAATCAACCGGCGTGTCCAGGTCAAAATTGATGCGCGGGGAGTTAGGCATCAGGATGCGCCGCAACCCGGCCTCCCTGAGCAGGTAACCCAGGAAGTTGTCGCTTGATGGAAGCAAGATGTGTTGGAGAATACGTGCCGGGGTAAAGGCCACGAGGTCGGCAGAGACAGCATTGTTCATGATCACAACGTTCTCCTCTGCCCCCAGCCTAGAAGCCACCTCGGCCAGCTCACCCACGGTAATGAGCGGGGTGGAAGCCCCTCCCATGAATAGGACCCGGTCGATCCCCAGGTCTTCAACAATGCGCGCCAGAACCCGCCCGAAATGAAAAGGACACTCCGAACCTACAGTGGGCACCACGGTGGCTCCCAGGGACCTGGCCTCTTCAGCCAGGTCGGGGTAGTTGGTACAGAAAACAATCCTGTCGATCTCCCGGACCAACTTCAGCTTTTCCAAGTTATCCAGGGCCACCGCTTTCCGGACCACGGTCATCTCGTACTCGGGTGGACTCTGGGGGTTGCCTCCTTCAAAAAGCACTGCCGTCACTTCGCGCGGCATAGATGCCCTCACCTTCCTTCCCAAGGCCCTTCTGGTTGTCTACCTGAAAATATCCCCACGGTGCCAGTCTTCCTTCCGGCGCGCGTTTCCTACATCTTAATTGACCCTTTCATCAACCCCACCGGCTCAGGGCAGGAGCCGAACTCACCCTACGGAGTCAGACAGGTTGCTAGGCTGGTCCTCAACAGGCTGTCGTTCGTGGAGCTGTCTGCTGGCCAATACTAAAAAATCTTTCGGAGTGGCGGTACAAAGTCTCGTTCCATGGTCAAGAGGACCACCTGGAAGTTCAATACAAAAAAGGGGCCCTCCGGCCCCGCGCTGTCCTCTAGCCCCGTGTCTACAACTCCGGCTCAATCAAACCGTAATTGCCATCCTTTCTTCGATAAACCACGGAAACTGACTCGGTCTCAGCATTGGAAAAAACGAAGAAATCATGGCCAATAAGGTTCATCTGCAGGATCGCTTCCTCGACAGACATGGGTTTCATGGGAAACCTTTTGACCCGGACCACTTTGGGTTCACTTTCCTCTTCTTCCTGGTCCATCAAATCGGCACCTGGAATTGCGGCTGCGACCCCAATCCTCGGGTTAACCTGACGGAGTTTGCGGTTGATCTTGGTCTTGTACTTGCGAACCTGTCGTTCCAGCTTTTCCACGACCAGGTCGACCGAAGCGTACATATCGTCGGTCTCTTCCTCCCCCCGCAAAACCCAACTGTTGAGGGGAATGGTAACCTCTACACTGCGACGCTCTTTCTCAACGCTGAGGGTTACCTGTGCCTTGGGTTCCATGCCCTCGAAAAACCTTGCCAGTTTGCCAACTTTTTTTTCCACGTAGTCTCGGAGTGCCGGCGTGACGTCAATGTTTTTCCCGCGGACGGTAATCTGCATTGCCTGGGCCCCCCTTTGACCGTGAGCGATCCGCTAACCTCCTCGCCAAGCCTTTTTTATAATATTCCCTCTGCCAGGGAAAAATCCTGCGCTCGGTGGATCTTACACCCACCAAAAGACCCCGGTACGGCGCAAGCGTACCGGGGTTGTCGCCAAATCTACAACGAAAACAATGCTTCACTTCGGATTTTCCTTCTCCGTGGTACCACCGCCCCCAAAGGCCGCATGGCCCACTTCTCCAAGCTTCAGGCCTAAAGCTTAACCACGTTTGCAGCTTGAGGGCCCTTCTCTCCCTCAACAATATCGAATTCTACCGTTTGACCAGCAACCAGGCTCTTGAAGCCCTCTTCCTGGATGGCGGAAAAATGGACAAACACGTCCCCGCCGTCCTCCCGCTCGATAAAACCATAGCCTTTTTCACTATTGAACCACTTGACCTTGCCAATCATTCTTTTTCATTCCCCCTAAAGCATTGTGACGGGAAGTGGTTCATCCCAAAAGCACTATATCAAAGGCCCTGGCCTGTGTCAAATACGATGCGAAAACTTCCCTGGTCGCTGGCAAGGTCTGCCTTGGCTGCCGTCTTTCGACACCACGAACCGTACCTGGTGGCAGAAACGTGGTAGTTTTTGGACAACAGTACTTCTTGTGGACAAAAAAGCTGTGGATAATGTGGATAAGTCTGTAGATAACAGGTCTTATGGGTCTTCATGCTGGGGATAAACTTGTGGATTGTCATTTCCTGTCGGCCATCCCGGCCGGTATGCATCGGTTGTTGTCGATTCCGGCTTCCCCTATAAACGCTCATCAAGGAGCAGGCCCAACATCTTCTCGATGCTCATGGCCACCGCCAGGACCTGGTCGGGAGGAATCTGGCGGATGACCTCGCCTGTTGCCCGGTCGATGACCCGAACTACGATCCTCCCGCTTTCGTCATCGATATCAAAGGAAATCCGCCGGTCAAAAACCTGAGCCTCCTGGAGTTTCCCCAGGAAAGCTTCCAGTTCTTCACGACTGACTTGACGGCTGATGGAATCCCCCGGTGAGAGGTCAGGCCGGCCCGGTGCCACGCCCTGACCTTTCCAGGCGAGAGCCGGTACTGGACCCGAAAAACCAGATGGTCTAACACCTGCGATTTCATGCGTTCCGGCCACGCCACACGCCCCCGCTTCCAACCAGAAAGTCTAACTTCCCAGGCAGCCTCCGCTCACCTGATAAAATCCACCAGTGTCGGTTGGATAATCCTGGCACCGGCGGTCAGGGCAGCACGGTAGGCCGCCTCCCCTGCACTGAATTGAACCAGAACCCTGGCCAGGTCGGCATCTTCTTCCTCCGAGAGGAACCGGGTCAAACTCAGCGACTCGTCTTCAAGCCGGTTCTTGGCCAGCTCCAACCGGTTTAACCTGGCCCCGGCTTCAGCCCGGAGACCGAGGATCTGGTCCAAGGCGCCATCCATCGCCCCGATTCGCTCTGTTCGGATTCGGTCTGTATCCCCGCTGGCCAGGTCGTCCCGTAGACCGGCTAGAATCGTGAAGACATCATACAAACCACCAAAAGCCCGGCTGCCGGGGAAGTTAACCTCCATTGTCACTCCCGGCGCAATCTCACGCTCAATCCCGCCGTCATCACCCCGGTATGTAACCGAGGTCACTGGCTCCCCCACCGCCGCAAAGGGGAGTTGAAGGGTTTCAAAACCAGCAAAAATGTATTTCCCACCGTACGAAGTATTGGCCAGTTCAATGGCATGCTCTAAGAGCTGGCCCACTTCTGCAGCCAGGGCCGCCCGTGATGATTCCGGTAAGGTCTCACTGGCTCCCTGGACCGCAAGTTCGCGGGCCCGGGTCAAGAGGTCTGACATTTCATGCAGGGCCCTCTCAGTAGCCTCGAGCCAGCCCAGACCGTCCTCGACGTTCTTGAGATACCTTTCTTTTTCCAGGCGCTGGCTCCTTATGTACATGGCGTTAACTGTCCCAACCGGGTCATCAGATGGAACCAGGATCCGTCGTCCCGATGAAAGCTGGTTCTGGTACCGGGCCAGCCGGCTTGCCCCCTGGGACAGGTTATATAAGACATTGTTAACCACCATGTTGTTCGTTACCCGCACTCCACTCACCCCCCCTTTACCTACCAACCAGGCCCATCCGGTTGATCACTACTTCCAGCATTTCATCCACTGCAGTCACCACCCGGGCAGCTGCATTGTAAGCATGCTGGTAACGAACCAAGTTGGTCATTTCCTCGTCAAGGGAAACCCCAGCCACCGACTGGCGCTGGTTTTCTATCTGGCGGACCAGGAGGGTCTGGTTCTCCAACATCCGGGTCGCTTCAGCAGTATCAACCGCCACCGCCCCCACAAAGGAACGGAGAAAATCATCCAAGGTAGCCGTACCACCCTGAAAGATCCGGGTGTGCTTGAGCCCTGCCAGTTTAAGGGCATTTCCGC
>SESX01000035.1 GCA_004367365.1 Candidatus Acetocimmeria pyornia | reverse complement strand
AGGATTTGAACCTACGACCTCCGGGTTATGAGCCCGACGAGCTACCTGACTGCTCCACCCCGCGGTGTTAGAAATGGTGGAGAGGGCTGGATTTGAACCAGCGAAGGCGTTCGCCAGCAGATTTACAGTCTGCCCCGTTTAGCCAGACTTCGGTACCTCTCCACGTTGTCTTTTCCCCCGGTATTGCAATCCCTATTGTAACTCCGAGCTTCTGCTTTGTCAAGAGCGCCTGTTCCAGCCGGACGTTCTCTCCGGCCTGGTTGATCATCAGGTTGAACGGGACTCAGGTAGAAAAGGTCGGGAGCCAAAGGCGACTCCCGAACCTGATGTTAGGCATTTCGACTGGAGCTGGCGATCGGACTTGAACCGATAACCTGCTGATTACAAATCAGCTGCTCTGCCATTGAGCTACGCCAGCAACCGACGCAGGTATCATTATAGATGACCCAAACTAATTTGTCAACGCAGTTCAAGTACAGCCCCAACTCACCTTTGTTATCCAGACCCTCGTGCCTAAAGCACAACCAGTCTCGTTCCCTGCCTGGAACCTGGGGCTAAGCCCGGCTGGATCCTGGTTCCCATTCTCATGCCCGCGGCGCTGCCCTGTAATACGGCATCGGGAGAACCAGTCCGGGTTGGTCTGGTTTAGCCTTTACCAACCCTTTCCTCCTCGTATTCATCCCGGTTATCCAGGTAACGCTCCAGTTTTCTCTTCACCCTCTGGAGCGCATTATCAATGGACTTGACATGACGGTCAAGTTCGGCAGCGATTTCTTGATAAGACTTCCCATCCAGGTAGGCAGTCAAAACCTTCCATTCCAGCTCACTGAGGATCTCACCCATCTTAGCCTCAATATCAACGAATTCCTCTTGGCTGATAATGAGGTCTTCCGGGTCGGTAATTTTAGACCCGGAAATGACGTCCAGCAGGGTCCGGTCGGAATCCTCATCATAAATCGGCTTGTTCAGAGAAACATACGAATTGAGAGGTATATGTTTCTGCCTGGTGGCGGTCTTGATGGCGGTGATGATCTGACGGGTAATACAGAGTTCAGCGAACGCCCGAAAGGAAGAAAGTTTATCACTCCGAAAATCACGAATCGCTTTATAGAGACCGATCATTCCCTCTTGAATGATATCTTCACGGTCCGCACCAATCAAGAAGTACGACCGTGCCTTGGCCCGAACAAAATTTTTGTATTTATTAATTAAATACTCCAGGGCCACGTTGCTCCCGTTGCGGGCATACTCAACAATCTCCTCATCCATCATGGCCGCGTATTCACCGTACTCATCGTGCAGATCCCTTTCAGGGTTCAAAGACATCTAAACCGCCTCCGTCAGGGAATTTGACATAACCTTTTTCAAAAAAATCCAAAAAACGCCCTGATAGTAATAACCAGAACCACAACGTCCAAGAGAAATAAAAATCCAAAAGACTACCGGGCGTGGTTTCGTTTTGGATTCCTCGAAAACCCTTATTCACTTGCTAAATCACACAATCATTATAACCTAGTGTTTTTAGACAAGTCAAGCTCGTCCAGCCACCTGGTAGCGTTGTCTGAGAACTTCGTAGACAATAGCGCCTGCTGCAACCGAAGCATTCAGAGAACCGGCTCCTCCCTTCATGGGCATTCTCACCAGAAAATCGCATTCTTCCTTGAGCAACCGGGAAATCCCCTTTCCCTCGCTCCCGATGACAACAACCAGTGGGCCGGTCAGGTCTGTCTCCCAGTACAACGCCCCGTCCGGTACGGCACCGATGACCCAAAGCCCTTCTTTCTTGAGCTCCCTGGCCACCTGTACCAGGTTTGCTACCCGGGATATCAGTACATACTCTACCGCTCCTGCCGAAGCCTTCACCACTGCCGTGGTGACCCCAACACTGCGCTTCTTCCGGATTATTACCCCATGAACTCCGGCGGCATCTGCAGTTCTGATGATAGCCCCGAGGTTACGGGGATCCTCAATACCGTCCAACATCAATAACAATGGGGCTTCATTCCTGACTCGGGCCTTCTGGAGAAGATCTTGAACCTCGACGTACTCTCTGGGGGCGACCACGGCTACCACACCCTGGTGGGCTCGGGATTGGGCTATTCTATCAATCTCCCGCTTGTCCACCGTCAGCACAGGGACCCCTTTCTTGGAAGCAAGTTCTTCTATTTCTCGCCGGGACGGCCCCCGCGCCCCCCGGACCAGCCAGATCTTTTCGACGCGGCGACCGGCTTTCAAGCACTCAATGACAGGATTCCGACCTTCAATATACTCGGGCAAAGCTACCCCCCCGAAGCAACCGGTCGGTAGATCTTCCCGGTTTGGCCCTTCTTAAGCCTCTTTACCAGCCCGCAGGACATCTCCCCTTCGTAACAAACACCCTCCGCGATGCAGGAAGGGCCGGCCCCTTCAAAGAGGACCGGGGCAACCTTTTTAGCTTCCCGCAGCATCAGGTTAGCAACCCGCCGGATTTCCCACTGGGCACGCCGGCACTGCCTGAGACGGAAAAAGTTATGTAGACTGCGGGCATTGAAGGTACACAAAAAACTGGTTTCACAAGCGTTGGGCAAGACATAACGGGCATCTTCGCGGTGGATACCAAGGGCCAGCATTTCATTATATGTCTGCTCGATCTGTTTCATACATCTCTGAAAGAGTTCGTGGGCTGCCGGGTTACGTTGAACCAGTTCCGGGGTAACAAAACGAAAACCGGTTTCCTGTATGTAGCGCTGTGATTTCTGGGAGTAAGACGCGATTCGGTGTCTCACCATTTGGTGGGAAAGAGCCCGGCTGCCGGAAACAGCGAAAGTAAAGGAAGCGTGTTCAAAAGGGCTTAAGTGACCATTTTTCCTCAGTCTCCTAATGAGGGCAGCAACTCGATCCGGAAGGAGTTCCTCCTCGATCAAGTCCGGCCCAACCGCCGAATAGCACATTCGGGCGGCCATGGCCACTGTTTTTTCTGGATTTGGCGTGTGGTTCAGAAGTCTGACGTACAGGATAACTGTTCTCCCTCCCCTTTTTGCCTCTCCCATGAAGGGTCCCTAGGAAACTGCCTGCTGTTGTTTGTTCTCCTTCAGTTTAGCCAGAAAAGCAGGAACAACCTGGTAGAGGTCTCCTACTATCCCGTAGGTGCAGACATCGAATATAGGGGCTTCAGGGTCCGAATTGATGGCCACGACCACGTCCGAGCCCTGCATACCGGCCAGGTGCTGCACTGCCCCTGAGATACCACAAGCGATGTACAGCTTCGGCGCAACCGTAGTCCCGGTTTGCCCCACCTGGTGCTCCTTGCCTATCCAGCCGGCATCTACAGCCGCCCGGGAGGCTCCAACCTCTCCACCAAGGGCATCAGCCAGTTCCTTTAATAAAGCAAAACCTTTCGCATCGCCCAAACCCCGCCCCCCGGCGACAATCACCTTTGCTTCAGGCAGATTAACCCTTTTAGAAACCGATTCGACCACCTGGATAAACCGGGTGGGCAACCCGCTTTCCGTCACCTTGCACGGGATCCTTACCAGGTCAACATCCCGCGCTACGGCGTTGGGACCAGTCCTGGGCAGCACACCAGGCCTTACGGTAGCCATTTGCGGGCGGTGGTTCGGGCAGACAATGGTAGCCATGATATTCCCACCAAAAGCCGGCCGGGTTTGAAGCAAAAGACCAGACCCGGCCTCGATTTCCAGACCGGTACAGTCAGCGGTCAGCCCGGTCTTAACCCTGGCTGCGACACGTGGGGCCAAATCCCGCCCGTTCGCCGTGGCCCCAAGCAAAATGATATTCGGCCTTTCCTCTTGAATGAGGTCAGCCATGACGCCGGCGTACGCCTCACTCCGGTAGGAGGTAAGTACCGGGTCATCCGCCACGTAAAGCCTGTCGATATCATAATGGGAAAGCTCATCGACCACCGCCTGGAGACCTGAACCCAGTAATACCACGGAAAGCTCTTGCCCGAGGTTGTCGGCAAGCTCCCGCCCTTTTCCTATTAACTCCAGGGAAACCGGGAGCAGAGAGCCATGGTCCTGCTCGGCATAAACCCAAACCCCACGGTAACGAGACAGGTCTTCCCTTTCAACCCTCTCCACGTCTCCATCGAACAAAATCGCCTCGAACCCACACGCATCACGGCAGGCACCACACGAAGTACATTCATCAGTTAGCTGTGCTTTTTCGTTCACCATTCTGACGGCACCTGGGAAAGGGCATACCTCTAAGCATTCGCCACAGCCTGTACATGCTTCGGAAATAATCTTGATGGCCACACTATAAACCTCCCTGTAGACTCCAACGGCTCTAAAAGACTACTTTAAAATAACCGCTTGGCTCGACCCTCATCGCTCCACCGACCCGCCCCGGTTATCCTCCGGCTCTAACGGGCCTGCGGCAGGTGCACAAGCTCAGATAGCCCTCATCTCCTTCAGTTTCTCTACCAGCTCCGCTGCTACTTGTTCCGGTGCACCTTCCAGTATTTCCCCTCCAGGGCCAGCCGGGGGTGTAAACACCTTCTTAACTTGGGTCGGAGACCCCTGCAACCCGATCCGGTTCAGATCAACCCCCAGGTCCTCAGCACTCCAAACCGGGATTTCAGCCTTCCGGGCCCGGAGCATGCCCCTTACCGAGGGATATCGAGGCTTGTTGATCTCCTCGGTCACCGTGATGAGAAGTGGAAGCTCCCCTTCCACCAGGTGGACCTCCCCTTCCCCTTCGCGGTGCACCTTTACACGACTGCCCTCAACCTCAACCAGGCGCGCATAAGTAACCTGACCGATCCCCAGGTGTTCCGCCACCCCGGGGCCAACCTGGCCCGTATCTCCGTCAATAGCCTGCTTACCGAGCAAAACGAGGTCAAAACCCTGAAGACGTTCTATCGCTCGAGCCAGGGTATATGATGTGGCCAGGGTATCGGACCCGCCAAAGGCCCGGTCACTAATCAGGATAACCTCGTCAGCACCCATGGCCATGGCCTCCCGTAAAGCTTCCTTAGCCTGAGGTGGGCCCATGCTCAAGACAGTCACTTTCCCCCCGTGTTTTTCCCTCAACTGCAGGGCCAGCTCAAGGGCATTCTTATCATACGGATTGATGATCCCTTTGACCCCTTCCCTCTTCAGAGTGTTGGTCCTAGGGTCGATCTTGATCTCGGTGGTATCGGGCACCTGTTTAATACAGACAACAACTCTCATGGTTTGGGCCTTTCCACTCCTTTTTTTTCGTATGAGCCGTTCCTGCCGCTAACTACTTCTCGCCCCTTCCGCAAAGTTCCTTCCCTCTTGAAAAAGCGCCCTGGTACCGGAGGCCGACAGAAGTGCCCCCTCAGGACAATTTCCAGCGGGAGCCCTGGGGGGTATCCTCAACGGTCACCCCCAACTCACCCAGCCGGTCGCGGATCTTGTCGGCTGTAGGCCAATCCTTGGCGCGCCGGGCATCCTCCCGAACCTCAAGAAGGAGCTTAATCAGTTCCTCGGTCATTTCAGAACCTGCCTGCTGTTCAACGCGGTCCTGAACCAAAATACCAAGCACCTCACCCAGTTCGTGGTAGGTGTCCAGGATTCGGGTGGCCAGTTCCCTTGAGATACCCCCACTGAGATGGGTATTGACCTCACGGTTCAAATCAAAAAGGGCTGCCAGGGCATCGGCGGTGTTGAAATCATCATCCATCGCCTGTATGAATTCTTCCCGGGCCTGCCGGAGGCGGGGAAGGTATTCCTTTTCCCGGTCACTCATCCATTCCCGTTCCGAGTGCTGACGGTGGTATTCAAGGTTATCCACGGTATTGCGCAAACGCTGGAGGGCACTCTGGGCCGAGGACAGCCCTTCTTCGGTAAAATTCAAGGGGCTCCGGTAGTGGGCTGAAATAAGGAAAAAGCGAATCACCTCAGGGTCGTACTTCTGTCTCAAGTCATGAACCAGGAGGAAATTCCCCAGAGACTTGGACATTTTCTCCCCTTCAATGTTCAGGTAAGCGTTGTGGATCCAGTACCTGGCAAAGGGTTTCCCGGTTGCCGCCTCTGACTGGGCAATTTCGTTTTCATGGTGCGGAAAAATGAGGTCAGCACCACCGGCGTGAATATCAAAGGTCTCCCCCAGGTATCTCATGGACATGGCTGAGCATTCCAGGTGCCACCCTGGTCGTCCCTTACCCCAGGGGCTATCCCAGGCCGGTTCCCCCGGTTTCTGCTTTTTCCAGAGAACAAAATCCATGGGATTTCTTTTCTTGTCCTCCACAGCCACCCGGGACCCCGCAGCAAGTTCGTCAAGTTTCTGGTGCGACAGTTTTCCGTACTCCTTAAAGGTGGTGATATCGTAGTAGACGTCCCCGCCCACTTCGTAAGCATGGCCCTTCTTGATGAGATTTTCTACCAGGCGACGCATATCTTCTATATGTTCGGTTGCCCTCGGGTGAACATCGGCACGTTTAATTCCCAAGGCATCGGCATCTGCAAAATACTCGTTAATGTACTTTTCCGCCACCTGGGCCACGGTCCAGCCCAGCTTGTGGGCCCGGTTAATCATCTTGTCGTCAATATCGGTGAAATTCTGGACATAGGTGACCTTATACCCTCGGTATTCCAGGTAGCGCCTGATCACATCGTGGGCCACCAGGCACCTGGCATTACCGATATGAATGTAATCGTAGACGGTCGGGCCGCACGTGTACATGCCCACCTCTTGTCCTCTTAACGGAACGAACTCCTCCTTGCGCCCGGTCAGGGTATTATGCACTCTTATCGGCATTACTGGCATCCCCCTCGGGTACTTGGCAGTCCCAGTTGAGACCTGGTTTCTCACCAATCTCGGCACCGAACCTTTCTTCAAAGTGGCGCACCCTGGCTTCGAGGTTCTGAATCTTGCGCTGGAGGCAGCGCAAGGCCTCCGCCATGGGGTCGGGAAGGTCAGCGTGGTCAAGGTCCACCCCGCCGGTAATCTTCCGCCCGTTCTTAACCACAACTCGTCCTGGAACCCCTACCACGGTACAATCAGGGGGCACAGACTCAATAACCACCGCTCCAGCCCCAATCTTGCAGTTGTCCCCAATGGTGATTGAACCAAGCACCTTGGCACCGGTACTGATCATCACGTTGTTGCCGATGGTCGGGTGGCGTTTACCCTTTTCTTTTCCGGTTCCACCAAGGGTGACCCCCTGGTAAAGGGTAACGTTGTTCCCGATCTCGGTTGTCTCTCCAATCACCACCCCCATCCCGTGGTCAATAAACAACCCTTCCCCGATCTTGGCCCCCGGGTGAATCTCGATCCCAGTCAGGAGCCTGGCTACTTGGGAAATCATTCTGGCTACCAGAAACAACCGGGCCCGGTAAAAATAGTGGGCAATCCGGTGGAGGAGGACAGCATGAAACCCGGGGTAACATAAGATAACTTCAAGTACACTCTTGGCCGCCGGATCCCGCTCAAAAACAACCTCGATATCCTTTTTCAGTCGACGGAACAGCATGACCTCACCCCCGTTTTGGTAAACTAAAAAACCTCCCTCCTCTACAAGGTGCAGAGACGGAAGGTCTTTTCCGCGGTTCCACTCTGGTTGGGCACAAGTGCACCCCCCTCTGGGCAATGGCAGCAGTGGAAGCTGATCCCATCACCCGTACGCTCTAACGGACGCAGGCCGGATAAGCCTACTGGCACCACCGAAAGGTACGTTCAGCCCACGGCTCCGGGGCGCACTTCACCGTGTTCCGGGGTCATAACCACTTTCAGCCGGTGATGGTTACTCTCTTGGACCCTCCCACAGTTACTCTTCCCCTTCACAGCCTTTGGACGGTATTTACCTTCTTGTTGCCTTTATTATACCGACAGCTCGATCCGGTGTCAATCTTGGCGAACCGGTTCCAAGATCTCCATTTTGACCCTGGCCAGGCCCCGGTTGATGAGCCCGAGGGTACTCGCCGCCCCCATGGAAAGGTCAATGCTCCTGCCTTCTATCCATGGACCGCGGTCGTTGATTCTCACCATTACCCGTTTCTTCGTGTCCAGATCGGTAACCAGTACCATGGTGCTAAAAGGAAACCAGCGGTGGGCCGCCGTGAATTCTTTCTGGTCGTAGACCTCTCCGCTGGCAGTGAGGTTCCCGTCAAAGCCAGGCCCGTACCACGAAGCCACCCCGTAGAAAACCCTGAGGGTCTTCGACCGAGGCATCACCTTGGGCAACTCGGAGGCTTCGAGTTCCGGTTTTCCAAGGGCACGCCGGAGGTTATTGGCCCAAATCAGGGCCAGCCTGGAGGGGGTGGTACTGTTGTAAAGGGCCGTCACCTCATCTACCGTAACCAGCATCCTGTCCCCACCCCTTACCACTACCTGACCCGCGATAACGTCAGGATGCAAGCGGGGCCCAAAATCGCTTGTCTCCTCTAGAAGGTTGGAAAGCCGCCGCGCGATGATCTGGGCCCGCTGGTCAACTGTCAACCCTCCCAGCTCTACCCGGACCCTGAAAACCACCTGGTCGCAAACCATGATCTCACGCGCCGGCCGCCCA
Source organism: Candidatus Acetocimmeria pyornia (assembly GCA_004367365.1). Classification (GTDB taxonomy): domain Bacteria; phylum Bacillota; class Sulfobacillia; order UBA3575; family UBA3575; genus Acetocimmeria; species Acetocimmeria pyornia. The sequence continues at coordinate 10,285 of SESX01000035.1, read as the reverse complement.
TCCAGGATAACGGTCCGTATTTTAACTTCTGCAGGCCCTGGACTCTCCCCCGTGCTCCTGGCCGAAGCAGTCCCCGCAGCGCCGGCAGGTATAACCCCGCAAAAGGGGCCGAAACCGTAACCGGTTGTCAGCAGCAGGGTAACAACAACCGTCCCCAATACGAGTCGGCCTCTCATACCATCCCTCCCAAAAGGGGTCAGGAGATGCCGGGGAAAACGTTCATTATAATATCACCTGTGCCGGTCAGATTATTCAAGCCTTCGGTCGACCCGTACCAGGACCACGGTTGAGGCGGCAACAGCCTGTCCCTTGCCTACTGGCCCAACACCCTCATTGGTTTTGGCCTTGATATTCACCAGGGAGGGGTCAAGTTTCAAGTCAGCAGCAAGGGTGTTTTTCATCCTGTCGAGGTAAGGGGCAAGCCTGGGCTGCTCGAGAACAATAGTAGCATCCACATTGATGATGGCAACACCTTTCTTTCTCAGGTTCCCGAGCACTTTTCTCAGCAGCACCCGGCTGTCCACATCCCTGTACCGTGGGTCGGTGTCCGGGAAATGACTACCAATATCACCTAGGCCGGCCGCACCCAGCAAGGCATCAATGATGGAATGGATCAAAGCATCGCCATCGGAATGACCGTAAGAGCCTAAATCAGACCGAACCTCCACCCCCCCAAGCATCAGCTTCCGCCCCGGGACAAGAAGGTGGAGGTCGTAGCCCGTCCCCACCCGCAAGTTTAACCCTGTGTCTGGTCCAGAACCCCCCTTTTGCCTGAGAATAGCTTCAGCCAGCATCATATCCTGGGGATGGGTAATCTTGATATTTTGAGAAGAACCCTCAACAACCTTGACCTTGTGTCCAAGACGCTCAACCAAGGAGGCATCGTCGGTCCCCAAAAATCCTTCCCGGCTGGCCTTTTCGTAAGCCTCCATGATCACCTGGTAAGGAAATACCTGCGGGGTCTGAACCGCCCGGAGATTTTCCCGCCCGGGTGTTTTCTGAACAAAACCCGCGTCATCAACCACTTTGATGGTATCGGTTACTTGAACTGCAGGCACAACCGCGGTTCCGCCAAGGGCGGTCTCGACCATCTGGACAAGCAGACTACTCTCGACAAGAGGACGTACTGCATCATGTATTAACACCAAGCGGGTACGAGGGTCCAGGATCCGCAGCCCCATGTGAACTGATTCCTGCCGGGTTTGACCGCCCTCCACCACCCGGGTTACTTTCCAGAGGCCGAATTCTTCCACCAGTTTCCTGGTGTAGGCCAAATCCTCGTGACCAGTAACCAGGACAATTTCCTCCAGGTCTGGATGGGATTGAAGGGCCCTGAGGGACCAAATCAAAACCGGCATCCCGTTCAGAGGGAGAAACTGTTTAGCCCTGTTCGCACCAAACCTTTCTCCTCTGCCGGCTGCCGGAACTACTGCAGCTATTCTACCCATCTGTTCACCTCTCTGTTCACCTCGTGATCCTAGGTCTTCAGCCCTTTTTTGCGTCCTGACCTCAAGGTGCTGCCTTCTCCATGGATTTCGGTTTGGCAAAAATCATCCGTCCTGCCGCAGTTTGAAGAACACTGGTCACTGTGACCCCGATTTCCTTCCCGATATGCTTTTTGCCTCCATCCACCACAATCATGGTTCCGTCATCCAGGTAAGCAACACCCTGGCCTGATTCCTTGCCGTCTTTGATGACCTGGACAACCATCTCTTCACCAGGTAAGACCACCGGTTTGAGGGCATTGGCAAGTTCATTGATGTTTAGAACGGCTACTCCTTGCAGCTCAGCGACCTTGTTGAGATTATAATCGTTGGTCAAGACCTTCCCGCCAAGCTGCTGGGCCAATCGGACAAGTTTACTATCAACTTCGTTGTTTCCACCGTTCCCACCAACGTCACGTTCGTAGATCTTTACCGGACAGTCAAGTTCCTTGCGGATCCTGTTGAGAATATCCAACCCTCTTCTCCCACGGTTTCGTTTTAGGGTATCCGACGAGTCGGCAATATGACGTAACTCTTCCAGAACAAAACCAGGGATGATCAGTGGACCTTCGATAAAGCCACTTTTACAGATATCGGCAATCCGGCCGTCAATGATCACGCTGGTATCCAGGATTTTGGGATAAACCCTCTCCTCATCGGCCACCTTATCCTTACCAAACCTGGGTAAGAAGCTCGGGAGGCTAGCCAGGTCATCCTTCTTCTTGAGAGCAATACTGATACCTAGATACCCCAGGACTAGACTACCAATGGTTGGCAGGACCGGCCCTAGGATCGGTATCCGCGCAAAGGAGGGGCCTAATAAAAAAGCTATGATAAGACCTATAATAAGACCGAAAGCCCCTGCCATGATATCTTCTGTTGGAGCCCTAGAGACGCGGGTTTCTATCCATACAGATAACCGGATTAAACCCTCCACCAAACCGGGGGTAATAAAGAAGGCCATCAACCCGCTCAAAGCGGTCATTAGGGCAACAACCGCCAGGGCCTGAATACTGGACAGGTCCAACTTTAGCAATGCCTCAAGGTGGGTGAGGCCAAAAAACGCTGCCGAAAAGCCGATCATTAATCCTAAAAAAGTACAGACCCAGCGTACTACTCGATTCATGACTAAACACCTCCTTTCCTAGTTATGTCTGTTTCGCCCCTATTATATGACACGGATTATCACCTTTTCAAGCAAAATTCCATTTATTACTAAAATACAGTCTTCACCTTCCATCGCCCCCATATCTTCCTGTCCCCTCAACTCAAGCCGTAAGGGCTCACCCTGCCGCTCTTGGCACCATGGGTTACTAACGCAATGTCTTTAGTTTGGTCAAAAAAATAAGGACCGGCGAAAAGACCGGTCCCTTCTTCAAATCACCTAAGCCAGTATCTGGTCCAGCATGGAACTGACTTTTTCTTCTTCTAAATTCTTGGCCAAAACCAGCTCGCTGATTAAAATCTGCCTAGCGTTATCAAGCATCTTCCTTTCGCCGGTAGAGAGGCCCTTTTCCTTATCCCGCTGCATAAGATTTCGAACCACCTCGGCTACTTCAAAGATGTCGCCGCTCTTAATTTTTTGCATATTCGCCCGGTAACGACGGTTCCAGTTCGAAGACATTTTCGTCTTTTCAGACCGGAGGATCTCGAAAACCTGGCTAACCTCTTTTTCGCCGATAACCTCCCTCAACCCAATACCATCGATGCTGTCGACGGGAATCATGACCTTCATATCTCCGATGGGCAAGCGCATGATATAGTATTTCTGGCGCTCTCCCAAAACCTCTCTCTCTTCAATTGCTTCTATGATTCCGGCCCCATGCATTGGGTAAACCACCTTATCACCAACCTTGAACATCAACGCGCCCTCCCTGAACACAGACCCAAGTCCAGCCTTCTAATACTATAACATATTCCTGCGCCAATGTCAAATAACTAAGTATTCTACCATAACCATCCCTGCTTTGTCAACCAAATGTGTCTCTTGGCTCTGCCGGTCCGGCCACTTGACTCGGTACCACCTGTGGGATACAATATTTAGAGAATACCGGGGCTGTAGCTCAGTTGGGAGAGCGCCTGAATCGCACTCAGGAGGTCGGGAGTTCGAGTCTCCTCAGCTCCACCAAGTCTGTACTCGCTGCCACAGTACGAATGCAGCAATGGTTTTCGTGCTGTGGCTTCTTTAGACTTTCGCCAGTCCCATTATCAATTTACGCCGGGAAGGGGGGTCTATGGCTCCGGTCAGCCGGGGCCGCCAGGTCAATGGCATGTCTCTTTAACGAAAAAGACTGTCTCTTTAACGAATTTCAAGATTCTGTAAATGAGTATTTGATCCGCCACCGAAGTGTTCTAGACGTAATGACCAAACTCCAGGAGGCTAATGCACGAATAAACCGGGCAGTTTCTAAGGCTGTGACCAACTGCGGCTGCCTAAAAATCCACGCCGAGAGGCAGCGCATTCCCATGGACGTTTCCCTAAGGGATATTAAGAATTTCATGAACAATCATATCGAAGGTGAGCTCTGCGAGCAGTGCCGTGAAACCCTTGAAGCTGAGCTCGGGAACAGTTTTTTCTACCAGACTGCCCTCTGCAACCTGCTTGGTCTCAACCTGACGGAAACCGTCGCCAAGGAGAGGGAACGCATTCAAACACTGGGAGTCTTCAAGTTTTGTTAACCCCCCTTCAAGATGGGCGGTCCAGTAGGATTTGTTCCCTTAATCTTCTTAAACCTTCCTTAATCGTTTTTGCCCTGGCTTTCCCGATGCCTTCCACCTCATCAAGTTCATCAATGGTGGCCTCAAGAATATCTTGGAGGTTTGAAAACCGCTTAATCACGTTTTCAATGACCGGAATCGGCAAACGAGGGATTCGTCTCAACAACCGGTACCCACGAGGAGAAACATTAAGCTCTAGGACATTGACATCAGTTCCATACCCAAGAACCCGTCCTACTGAATCAAGGTCCAAGAGTTCCTCTGAAGACCAAGCAGATACTTTGTCCCTGATTTCACGGGCTCTCACGTCGACCCTCGGCGCCGCGTAATCACGAATCACCATTAAACCTTCCTCTTCAACGTCAGCCACCAGCTCTTTCATCTGCATGTTGATGAGCCGGCCTTCGGTTCCCAGTTCACTGATATATTTGTCAATCTCGGCCGCTATCCTCGAAACCATCTCGGTCCGCTGGATAACAACCGCCACATCCAGGACTGTCACCAGGTCATCAAATTCCAAGGCGCTGAGATGGTTGAGGGCTCTTTCCAGAACAAACTTATATTTTTCCAGGGTCTGGATGGCCTGGTTGGCCTTCGCCACAACGACGTTGATGTCCTCCAGGACATACTTCATTGTTCCCCGGTAAATAGTGATGATATTTCGGCGCTGAGAAATCGAAACCACCAGGGCACCAGTTTGCTTGGCAAACCTTTCCGCTGACCGGTGACGGATCCCGGTTTCGAAAGATGGAATGGCAGGCTCGGGAACTAATTGAGCATTGGCATACAGGATACGCCGGGCGTCTTCACTCAAGATGATGGCACCATCCATTTTAGCCAGTTCGTAGAGCCTTGAGGGGGTAAACTCGATATTAACCTTGAACCCCCCCTCCACTATCTCCATTACCTCAGGGCTGTCCCCGACAACGATCAAGGCACCTGTCCGCGCCGCCACGATATTGTCCAGCCCCTGGCGAAAAGGGGTTCCTGGTGCTACCATTCGGAGGGTTTCCACCAGCCGGTCTTCCATTTGGTTGTTCCTCATCCAACCCCCCCCTTGCGGCTCGATTGGAAAGCTTTACTACATACTCGAGACCTGGTAGCCAAAGGAATGAGCCGCCTTCCTTATCCCTGGGCCCTCCGTACCTGCGGCATAACCGGTGTTGCTCCGGAGCTCCCCGGGTGTGCAGCTCATCACACTACCCGATCAATCGACCGCTGAATACCGCTTCCAATTTTCATGCTTCGTGGTGCCGCCCCTCTTGGCGGCATGGAGCACTACTATATATTTTTCCACCTAGGCCAGATTTGTTTCGGTCGACGCAAGAAGCCGTCCCGAGGCCACACCAACCCTCTCATCCTCCTCCACCTCAATACCTATTCTCACCCTGGTCAGTATTTCCTTTTCCTCGGGTCATTCCCCCGCTTTTCAGGCCTTTTCCTCCCGGCTTCCTTTAGACACTGGGTCGCTGTGGGCACCACTGCACTGCCTTGCCCTGAAGGCTGCATCTGCCTTCACAGTTCAGGACTTTCCCTCTCGAGACAGCGCCCATACCGGTCGCACCCAAAAGAGGGCCCCAAGTTTTGGGCCCTCATCTACCTTTTTCAACAAGCCTGGATCCGCTCTTCCGCGCCCTTTTTAGCTCCTCCGCTCCGGGCCTGCGACATTACCGGTCTCGTTTCGGATTAACCGAATCCAGTGTTGAACTGTGCTTTTCCCAAGGTTTCGGAGTCGCGGCTTTGGTGGCATTATAACTAGTCGGCTTTAACATCAACGGAACCAGCATCAGTTGAAGCAGGAGCTTCAGACCCGTTGAGATCCTTCTCAAAAACCATTTTCCCGTTCCGGAAGTCTGCAAGCACCCGGTCCCCCTGGGTAAACTTGCCCCTCAACATCTCGTCGGACAACGGGTCCTCCACCAGTCTCTGGATCGTCCTGCGCAAGGGCCGGGCACCATAAGCAGGGTCAAAGCCTTCCTCTACCAGTTCCTTCTTGGCCGCACCCGTCACCCGGAGTTCAAGGCCGTATTCCTTTAGCCGGTCGGCTACCTTGTTCAGTTCTAGGTCAACAATCTGGGCCAGGTGCTCCCTGCTCAGGGCATGGAAGACGATGATTTCGTCGATCCGGTTCAAGAATTCAGGCCTAAAGGTACGTCGAACCTCGCCCATAACGGTTTTTTTCATTTTATCGTAAGTTTCCTCTTCATCTTCAGCAGCCTTGAAGCCCAGCCTACCCTCCCTCTGAATAAGGTGGGCCCCGGCGTTTGAGGTCATAATGATGACCGTATTACGAAAGTCCACCGTTCGACCCTTGGCATCGGTTAACCGCCCGTCATCAAGCACCTGGAGGAGAACATTGAATACCTCCGGATGAGCTTTTTCAATTTCATCCAGCAAAACCACGGAGTATGGGCGGCGCCGGATGGCCTCGGTCAACTGCCCACCCTCCTCGTAGCCAACGTACCCGGGAGGCGCCCCGACCAGCCGGGAAACGGTATGCCGTTCCATGTACTCCGACATATCGATTCGGACTATGGCTTCCTCATCACCAAAAAGGGCATCCGCCAGAGCTCTAGCCAGCTCTGTTTTTCCAACACCGGTGGGACCGAGAAAGATGAAAGAACCAACCGGTCTTTTCGGATCCTTGAGCCCGGCCCTGGCCCGGCGGATTGCCCGGGACACGGCCCGAACCGCTTCGTCTTGGGCTACCACCCTCCGGTGCAGTTCCTCCTCAAGGTGGAGCAACCGTTCTGATTCCTCTACTGCCATTTTTCTTACCGGGATACCGGTCCAGCTGGAAACAATCTCCGCAATATGGTCTTCAGTAACAGTGTTCTTGGCGACAACCTGTTTCTTCTCCCATTCTTCTTGCTGCCTGGAGAGTTGTTCCTGTAACTTGTGCTCCTCGTCGCGCAGCCGCGCGGCCTCTTCAAATTCCTGGCTCTGGACCGCCGCTTCCTTCTCCTTCCGAACCCTTTCCAGTTTCTCTTCCAGTTCTTTTAGGTTCGGGGGGGCAACAAAGCTCTTCAACCGCACCTTGGAGGCCGCTTCGTCAATAAGGTCGATGGCCTTGTCCGGGAGGAAACGGTCGGCAACATAGCGGTCGGAGAGCCTAGCGGCAGCCTCCAGTGCCGTGTCCGTGATCTCCACACGGTGATGGGCTTCGTAACGGTCCCGCAGTCCCCGAAGAATTTCTATGGTTTCTTCCACCGTGGGCTCCTCAACCATGATGGGCTGAAACCGCCTCTCTAGGGCCGCATCTTTCTCTACGTGCTTGCGGTATTCATCGAGTGTCGTCGCTCCGATGGCCTGCAGTTCACCCCGAGCTAGAGCCGGCTTCAGAATGTTGGAGGCGTCGATGGCGCCTTCAGCAGCCCCGGCGCCCACAATGGTATGCATTTCATCAATGAAGAGAATGACGTCTTTGGCTTCCCGGATCTCCTGCATTACCTTCTTCAACCGTTCCTCGAATTCACCCCGGTACTTGGACCCGGCCACCAGTGAACCAAGATCCAGGGTTACCACCCGCCGTTCCTTCAGGATTTCAGGAACCTTGCCATCAACTATCCTCTGTGCAAGCCCTTCCACGATCGCCGTCTTACCTACCCCAGGGTCTCCAATGAGGCAGGGATTGTTCTTGGTCCGGCGGCTGAGAATCTGGATCACCCGTTCGATCTCTTTATCCCGCCCAATCACTGGGTCAAGTTTTCCTTCCGCTGCCAGGGTGGTTAGATCGCGACCAAATGTATCCAGGGCTGGGGTCTTGGTAGCTCGCCTGCCACCTGCCCCCTTACCTGCATACTTTTGCCCACCAAGGAGCTGAATAACCTGTTTTCTAACCTTATCCAAGTCAGCTCCCATGTTTTCCAAGACCCGGGCGGCTACCCCTTCACCCTCCCGGATGAGGCCGAGAAGGATGTGCTCCGTCCCCAGGTAGTTATGTCCAAGCTCCCTGGCCTCAGCCAAAGCCAGTTCCATGACAACCTTTTTTGCTCTCGGGGTGAAACCAATTTGACCCTGCGGGGGACTAGTCCCCTTTCCGATGACCTTCTCTACTTCGGTCCTGACCCTGTCCAGGCTAATCCCCATTTGCTGAAGGGCCTTGGCTGCAACCCCCTCACCTTCACGTACCAGTCCGAGCAGAAGGTGTTCGGTTCCCACGAAATTGTAGTTGAGCCGGCGCGCCTCCTCTTGCGCCAAAATGATTACCTTTTGCGCTCTCTCGGTAAACCGGCCAAACATGTTATTGCCTCCTTCCGGCTTTGATACTGAGCTACCTCTTACTCGGCTTTAGTCGTTCCCGAATCAACTCCGCCCTCTTTTGATCCCTTTCGGCAGAATTAAGTTTTCTCCCAACCAGCAACTGCAAGTACCCAGGGCGTGTTAAGACCAGGAGTTCATTTAACACCCGGGAACTAACATCTCCGATCATTCCCGTATCTATCCCAAGCCGAACATCCGACAAACGCCTCATGGCCTCTTCTGAAGATATCCTTCTCGCGTTGGCAAGGATGCCGTAGGACCTCCACACCCTGTCTTCAAGTTCCACCCTGGTACCGGTCAGGAGCATTTCCCGGGCATTGCGTTCCTGCTCAATGATCTGCCTGGCAACCGATTTCAGGTTGTTTAAGATTTCTCCTTCAGATTGGCCCAGGGTAATCTGGTTGGACACCTGAAAAAGGTTTCCGATGGCCTCGGTTCCTTCCCCGTAAATCCCTCGCACCACCAACCCCAACTTACTCATGGCCGTAAACAACCGCTTAGCCTGGTCAGTCATTGTTAGTGCTGGAAGGTGCATCATGACTGAAGCCCTCAATCCAGTCCCAACATTAGTGGGACAGGCAGTGAGATAGCCCTTCTTTTCGTCAAAAGCATAAGTTAACTTCTTTTCCAACCAGTCGTCCAGCCTGGTGGCCAGTTCCCAGGTTTCATCAAGCTGGAGCCCCGGATAAAGGCACTGGAGCCGAATGTGGTCCTCCTCGTTGATCATGACACTCACGGCTTCGTCCTCACGTAAACCCAGGGCCTTTTGCCCATCACCCTTGGCGTGTTCCGGGCTCGCAAGGTGTTTTTCTACCAGCGCCATGCGCTGGAGAGGCAGCATTTCGGAGAGGTTGTAAACCTTGAAAGTCCCCAGTTCGCCCGGGGGTAACCTCTTGAGTGCCTCGGTGACCTCAGAGATTACCTGGGTCCCCTGTTCCGGAGACATGAGATGAGGAAAAGGTCGTCCGTCTAGATTTCTTGCAAGCCGGATCCTGCTGGTCAGGACAATGTCCGCAGCGGGACCCGTTCCTTCCATCCATTTACTCCGCGAACTCAGGATTTTGTCCCAGCCCAATCCCTTTCACCCCCCTCACCCGTTCAATTGGACTTCTAATTTACGAATCCGGTCCCTGAGACGAGCAGCCTGTTCAAACTCCTCACGGTCCACATGCTGTTGCAGTTCGGCCCGCAGCTTTTCGATTTCCCTTTTTAATCTAGCCGTCCCTCCGGCCCTCTTGGGAACCTTGCCCGAATGATAGGTACTGCCGTGAATCCTGCGCAGGAGGGGCTCTAGGCGGTTTCCAAACTGGCGGTAACACTCTCCACAACCAAGCCGCCCGGTCCTGGCAAACTCCCTGTAGCTCAGACCGCATAGTTTACATCGGTTCGGCTCCGGTCCTACCCGGGTCGGTTCCCAACCACCTTCATAACCCAACATACCAGTCAGCAAGTCTTGAATAGAGAACTTGGGTTCAATCATGAAGTCCAGTTCGCCTTTTTCCTGGGCACACTGTTGACACAGGTGCATCTCGGTTCTCTGGTTATTGACAATCTTGGTCACATGGACAGTGGCTGGGCGTTTGCCGCATTCCGGACAAATCATTCCCATCACCTCACCCCTCTGTATTGCCTCGGAATTAGGAGTAGCAGCTCAGCAATGCCAGCAGCATCCCTTTTAACACCTTCGCCCTGACCTTGTCACGGAGGGGAAGGTCTACGAGCAGATGCCTCCGGTTCAAAGCAGCCCTCATCAAGGCTACCTCACGTTTATTGATAATCTCTTCCTCGAAGAGACGCATGATATGTCCTTCGGCTTCATG